>JAGQPD010000504.1 GCA_020426865.1 Planctomycetales bacterium | reverse complement strand
CAGTCAAGCAGATACAGCTTGACGCGACCGACGTTCATCAGCCAGACGCGGGCGTGAAGTGGGCCATTGCGAGTTTCGATCGTGACCGTGATGGGCTTGCCGTCTTTGCCCGTGGCCGATTGGACTGGCAGGTTTTCGACCTGAGTGTCGATATACTCCTCGACCTGGTAGCCATGCTCGTCCAGCCGTTGTTTGAAATAACCTTGTGTGTAATAGAGCCCCATCGCCACTAAGGGGACCCCCAACCCACTGGCGCTCTTGATATGATCGCCCGAAAGTACCCCGAGGCCCCCGGAATAAATGGGGACCGATTCGTGGATTCCGAACTCGGCGCTAAAATATGCCACAGGCTTGGCCCCTAGCACACCCGCTGCCGTTGCTGCCCAGACATTCTTCTGCGACATGTATTCCTTCAGCTGCCGATACGCATGATTGATGCGGCTGAATAAGACCATTTCCGTGGCACGCATCTCCAGGCGTTGCGGTGTGAACTCGCGCAGCAACGCGATCGGATTGTGGTCCAATTGTCGCCAGCGAATGGGATCCAGATCGCGAAACAGATTCACGACTTCCGGGTGCCAGGCCCACCATAAGTTGCCGGCCATCGCCAAACACTTTTCATACATCGTTTGAGCGGTCATGTCGTCGTAGCTCTTTGTGTTTCGTAAAGCGCCAGAGGTCGCCTCGTCATGGTTCACCACTTCGGTTTGACTCATGATGATCTCTCTTTCTTCCTACCCTGCATTGGGCCGTATGAATCCAATTCGACATCCGCCTGTTTGCGGACATACCCCCAGTCGCTTTGCGAGCTGCATGGTTAGCCGCGCCATCCGCATGGCAAACGTCGCGTGCGATTATAACGATTGTATCATTCCACTGCGAGTGCGTGCCCGCTGTTCCAGCCGACTCGTGTGCCAAGCATGAGATTCATGGCATGAGATTCAGGCGTGAATGGTTCCTATCGGCCCGTTAGCAAGAGTTTTTCGTGGAAACTTGGGAAAGTTCCCAAGATCCGGCCTGGGGAGACAGGCGCGGTCGCGAACCCTGTTCCTAATCCGGTATACTTGGGCTGGCAATATTCCAGATCCGGCAATTCGTCGTTGTCGACACCGTCACGAAAACTTGCCTATTTTCACCCAACGCCCGTAGCGCTCATGGAACCACAAGTCATCCACGATCCCGATTCAACCGCGTTGGAGGATCTGTGTCAACAGCTGTCCGGCATGGCCAATTCGCTTGACGCACCTGGGGCATGGCCGTCGCGCCAATTGCAGCTATGTGCACGATACGGCGTTTTTTCGTGGTTTGTGCCGACGGAGTTTGACGGCCAACAATGGAGTGAATCGGATATTACGCGAGGCTACTTGTCACTCAGCGCCGCCTGTCTGACCACGACTTTTGTGATCACGCAACTTACCGGAGCCAGTCGCCGGATCGCAGCATCGAGCAACCCATCGCTCATGCGGTCGGTGTTACCATTGCTTGCTCGCGGTGATCAATTCGCGACCGTTGGTATCTCGCACTTGACCACCAGTCGTCGGCACTTGGCCAAGCCCGTATTACGCGCCGAACCGACCACCGGCGGATTCGTTCTGGACGGTTTCAGTCCCTGGGTCACCGGCGCGACTCACGCGGCGCATATTGTTACCGGTGCGACGATGGATGATGGGCGACAAGTACTGGTGTTAGTGGAAACGGCCGCTGACGGTGTCGTTGTGGAGCCACCGGCCCGGCTGGTGGGGCTCAGTGCCAGCCATACGGGCCAAGTGACACTCAACCGTGTGCTCATTCCCGTCGATCACGTGCTTGATGGTCCCATAGAAAACGTGATGCAGCAAGGTGCCGGGGCGCGAACCGGCGGACTTCAAACGTCAACCCTCGCCGTAGGGTTGGCAACGGCGGCTGTGGACTATATGCAGCGCGAAGCGGAACGGCGAAGCGATCTGTCGCCGCCAGCAGACCAGCTCAAGTCCGACCTTCAGACCCTGCGTGAGGAATTGCTTGCTGCCGCCGCTGGCCAAGATCAATGCGACGCTGGAGAGATCCGCCGTCGCGCCAACAGTCTGGTGCTGCGGTCAACTCAGGCCGCATTGGCCTCCGCCAAAGGGGCTGGCTACCTGGCGGGGCATCCGGCCGGTCGCTGGTGTTGCGAAGCTCTATTCTTTCTGGTTTGGAGTTGCCCGCAACCGGTGATGAACGCTAACCTGTGCGAGCTGGCTGGTATAAGCATCTGATTTGTTCCCATTCGCCGTTTCCATCCGCCCGTCACTACGAACAAGTCCATTATGTCCGACCAAGCCCCTGATCATGCCCACGTCACCTGGCATCCCCATAGTGTTACGCGTGCCGAACGCGAACAATTCCATGGTCACGGCGGTTGCGTCGTATGGTTCACGGGGCTCAGTGGATGTGGTAAGAGCACCGTCGCTAACGCTGTCGATCGGCTGTTGTTCGAAAGGGGCGTCCGGTCGTTTTTGCTTGACGGCGATAACATCCGTCACGGACTGAACGCCGCACCGCCATTGCTGGTAGAGCGCCACGGTGAGGAATTTGCCAAGCGATTCGGGTTAGGTTTCAGTGCCCAGGATCGGGAGGAAAACATCCGGCGCATCGCTGCCGTCGCACAACTATTTTGCTCGGCGGGTATCGTTACGCTGACGGCGTTTGTCAGCCCCTACCGGGTGGATCGCGATGCTGCTCGTGCGCTCGTGCAGCAGGCTGGCGATGCTGACGATTTTTTGGAAGTCTTTGTCGATACGCCGCTCGACGTTTGCGAACGACGCGACCCGAAAGGGCTGTACAAGAAGGCCCGGGCTGGCGAAATCAAGAATTTTACGGGGATCGACGATCCCTACGAACCCCCCCTCAGACCCGAGCTTGTCGTACAAGGTGCCGCTCTCCCACCCGAACAATTGGCGCAACAAGTCGTCAATGAACTCCTGCGGCGGGGGAAGCTCAAAGGTACTTCGCAGGGTTAGCATCAATGCGGCTTATCACAGGGGAGCTGGCACAAGCGCATTGCTCGTCGATGTCGAAAATCCAGGCCCAAAGGACAATACGCCCCACCAAGTGCTAGCACCCTGGAAAAAAGCCGCATGTTTTTTTGAAATCTGAGCCATTGCTTCTTTGAACCTTGAAATGGTTCTGCTAACTTTGAGCGGTAGGGGGGGAAAGGTCGCTCTCGAACAGGAATTGTTGTGGGAGTTGCCGGTAGACGCCTGAACTGGGGCAGACGCAAAGAGATAAGACTGCCGTCGATGGAGAGCATGGCATGACGACCACCGTTTCGAATTTATGCGAGCGGGCGAACAGCGCGTTGGCGACAAGCAACCTGTATTCATTGCGAAACTTGCGAGTCGAGTTGACGTCGGACGATTCGTTGATGATCACCGGATTGGTCTCGACGTTCTATCAGAAGCAGCAGGCGCAGGAGATTGTCCGAGCGACCGTTGACGGGCAGCCGGTAATCAATGCCGTAGAAGTACGTTGATGTTGCGATTCGTCGTACGTAGGTTGACGCTTCAAGCCGAGTCACCGTTAAGTAAATCTCTCATTCGAGGGGGCTGCGTAGACTACCATTTTCGACAGTTCCGAGTGAGGTTACGGGGCGAACGCTGCCAGTAATTTCTCAAAGGACTCTTTTCCTGCCTGGAACTGGATGCCGATGCGCAGCGCGAGCAATGGCAGCCGGTCGATTCGCATCAGTCCAATTTTTACGAGATCCTTGTGAGTGCAGACGACACTGTAGACAGGAGAAATCGAATCGATCCACTTGCCTAGCGTTTGGATATCGTCCCGGTGGTAGGGATGGTGATCGGGGAATTCGCGAAGTTCGACCACATCGCAACCGCAGTGGCTGAGGGCTTGCCGAAACGCGTGTGGATTTCCGATTCCACAGAACGCGGCGACACGTTGATTTCGAAGTGACTCGAGCGGATGTCGGGAGCCTTGTGCGTCGATCCAATCCTGTGGTTGATGGATGATTTCGATCCACTGGGCACTGGGGGCGTAATGTCGAGCGGTTTCGCGGATCGTCTGGCGTTCGGATGGCGAGACCAAGTCAGCGCGGGAAAGAGCAATGACGTCGGCGCGTGCGAGGGCGCGGAGAGATTCACGAAGCATTCCGCGGGGAAAGACGTGGTCGTAGCCAAACGGTGCGGTGGCATCGAGCAGTACGATATCCAAGTCACGATGGATGCGTCGATGTTGAAATGCATCATCCAGCAGCAGCACCTGCATATCGAGTTCGTCGACGGCGACTTGGGCGGCGGCGACGCGGTCGGGATTTTGTAGGTGCGGAACGTCGGGCAGCAATTGTTCCAGTTCCAAAGACTCGTCATTTTGCGAACCGTATTGTGCACCATAGCCGCGGCTAATCACGGCGACGCGAACATTGCGATCGCGGAACCATTGAGCAAGCCAGGCGATCAGCGGCGACTTACCGGTTCCGCCGAGTGTCACGTTTCCGACACTAATTACGGGCACGCCCGTGCGCGTAATGCGGCTTGGATTCCGGTCGAAGGATCGATTCCGCAACGATACCGCGACATGGTAGGGCAATTCGAGTGCACTGAGCGCGGCGCGGGTAATCGCCGCACGGACATCGGTGCGCCGACCACTGACGATCTCGCGAAAATCGGCCGGCGACAGAAACGGCGTCACGCTCGTGCGACCTTCAGTGGACTAAGCCTGCAACTTTCGACAAATGGCCGCCGCCATTTCTTGGGTTCCCACGGCGGACGGATCGTCGCGGTGCGGCTTCAAGTCGTAGGTCACGTCCTTCCCTTCAGCGATAACGTCGGCGACGGCTTTTTCCAGACGGGCCGCCGCGTCTTTTTCGTTGAGATATTCCAGCATCAGCTTGGCAGACAGAATCAATGCCGTGGGGTTGACCTTATTCTGTCCCTTGTATTTTGGGGCACTCCCATGAGTGGCTTCGAACACAGCGCCGTTGGGACCGATGTTCGCACCTGGTGCCACGCCCAAACCGCCAACGAGACCCGCTCCCAAATCGCTGATGATGTCGCCGTATAGATTGGGCAGCACCAGTATGTCATATAACTCGGGCTTCTGCACCAACTGCATGCACATGTTGTCGACGATTCGTTCCTCGAATTCGATATCAGGATATTCCCGAGCGACCTCTGTCGCGGTCTTTAAGTACAGACCGTCGGAATACTTCATGATGTTGGCTTTATGGACCGCCGTCACCTTCTTGCGTCCGTTCTGGCGAGCATAGTCGAACGCGCAACGGACGATTCGCTGCGTACCGCTAATGCTGATCGGTTTGATCGACACGCCCGTTTCCGCGCCCCCTGTCTTGATCTTGCGATCAGCCGGCAGGCTATTGATGAATTCGATCAGTTTGCCGGTCTCTTCCTTGCCCGCTTCAAACTCCACTCCCGCGTAGAGATCCTCGGTGTTCTCGCGGACGATCACCAGGTCGACCGGGATGTCGCTAAAAAAACTCCGGACGCCACGGTATTGTTTGCACGGACGAATACAGGCGAACAGTCCCAATTCTTGCCGCAGATACACGTTGATGCTGCGAAAGCCAGTACCGACGGGAGTGGTTATCGGGGCTTTGAGGGCACATTTTGTCCGGCGGACACTTTCCAGCGTCGTGTCCGGAATCGGTGTTCCTGTTCGTTCCATGACGTCCACACCCGCTTCTTGAACATCCCATTGGATCGAAACACCGGTGGCGTCGACGCATTTTCGGGCTGCTTCGGCCAGTTCTGGCCCGGTCCCGTCCCCTGTAATCAATGTGACCTCATGTGCCATGTCTCGTTCCCCCGATGATTAGGTTGTATTGGTGCCGTGGCCAGGTGTCCGGCCCGGATAGACTCCCGTAAACCCGGTTTTCCTATCACAATCTCGGGGGATCGTCAACGACAGGGGATCATTTTGACTCCGCCAGTCGTCTATAATAGCACAATAGTAATGGCGTGAACCGGCGGGAATTGACCTTCGAATTCAAGGGACGTAGCGCGTATGGCAACGGGCGGAGCGCAACTACAGCAATCATCTGGGCATGCGTCGACCAATGAGGCGGTGGAGTTCGAGCACTTCATTGACCAGCAGCTGGCCAAGGCGACCGCACACGTCCGCGTGGCCGATATTGCTGCGGGCGTGCTTGTCGTTCTGGCGACCGCCATTTCGCTGATGTTGATCTTGGCCGTAATCGATCATTGGCTCTTTGATTTGGGGCTCTGGGGGCGCATGATCGGCCTGTCGCTCTTAATAACCGCCACGGCGATTGTGAGTCTACGGTATTTGCTTCCTCCGCTTTGGTTCCGCGTCAATCCGGCCTATGCAGCCAGGATGATCGAGCAGGGCGAACCGAGTTTGAAGAATAGCCTGGTGAACCTGCTATTTTTGCGAGCTCGACGCGAGACCTTGCACCAAGCCGTTTACCGCGCGGTCGAGATGCGTGCCGCCACGGATTTGTCGCATGTGGATGTGGAATCGATTGTGGATCGGTCGCACTTGATTCGCTGCGGTGCCGTGGCAGCGGCAATCTGCGCGGTCTTTCTCGGTTATGCCATGGTGTCTCCCAAGGACCCGTTCCAAACGGTCCGGCGGATCTTCGTGCCCTTCGCCGACATCCAGCGTCCGGCACGCGTCGCGATCACCGACGTAATGCCCGGCGACTGTGAAATCTACCAGGGGCGGTTCCTCGAACTGTCCGCGGTGATTGATCGAGCGGATGACGACCTGTTGGTTGAGGTGATTTATTCCACGGAAGACGGTCAAGTCGTCGACCGCCGTGTTCCGATGACGCGGGCTCCCGGCGGAACGCGCTTCGAGGCGACTCTGCCACCCGAACCGGCCGGCATGCGCCAGCATCTGCGTTATCGCATCGCGGCAGCGGACGCCGTTACCCGTGAATACCACGCGCGCGTTTCCGCCGCCCCCAGCATCGTCGTCCAAAGAGTCGATTATCAGTTTCCTCGCTACACGCAAAACGAACCAAAACAAACCGCAGGCGAAGGTAGTATTGAGGCACTGGAAGGGACTCGCGTTACCATCCATGCCGAGGCGAATTTGCCGATCAAATCGGCGTACGTCGAATTCCACGCGGGCGACATCGATGATTCCAAGAAGAGTCCCGACACTCTCGCCGCCCAATTCCAGGATCGAGATGTGACTGCCACGTTCACGCTGGCGATGAGGCCCGACCGTCTCGGGCCACTGTACGATTCATATCAACTGCGATTCGTGACTGAAGATGGTTATCGCAATGAGCGGCCCATCCGCTACGGAATCACCGTGATTCGTGACTTGGAACCAACCGTGGATATTCTTACCCCCACCGCCCGCGAAGTGCACGTGCCAGTTGACGGTACCGCTCGAATAGAAATTCGAGCCGCCGATCCTGATTTCGCCCTGTCGGCTGTCTACGTCCGCGGGGTGCTCGGCGGGAAAGAACGGTTCCGCCAAAATCTGATCTCCCAACCAACTTCAGGACAAGTTGTTGTTAATTATTCCTTTGTCCCCCAACAATTGGGACTGCGCCCCGGCGATAGCCTCCTGTGCCAGGCCATCG
>JAGQPD010000503.1 GCA_020426865.1 Planctomycetales bacterium | reverse complement strand
GCCCCGCCCCTCTGAGGCCCGAAGGGCCGACACATGCGCGGCACCGTGTGACGGCGATAGCATAGTCGTACTCAGCACCGCGGCCAGAACGGCGGCCATCACGCGGGACCGGCGACTGATGATATAGCAAAGTAGACATGCCACCGGTCCTCGCGTGCATGGCATGGTTCTGCCGCCGCATGCTATTTAAGATTGACCGTTGATTCTCTTCGCTTGAATTTGACGGACATATTGACTTCTTTGCCGTCCGTTGTCTTCCCTATGAGTTCACCTGTAATCAGATCAGGCCCGACGCGCGTCAACGTGGAGTTTCCATTGATGATAGTACCGTTCGGATCGACGAATAAAATCTTTCCAGTGCACTTGTCTTTGCTCACCACTGTATACTCGCGCTTCCAATACTTTCCGCCAGTTCCGAAACCGATTGAAACCATTGTCTTGTCATTCGGACGCCAGCCAATCGTTTCGATAGTTTGGCCGCCTTCCTTGTCAGTCCACCTCCCAATCGCTGCCGAACCTCCAGCTACAATCTCGTATTCAATTTCCGCTTCGTACCCGTTGGAGGATTCGAAACGCCAGCTTCCTTCCATGTACGGCCAGTCGTGAGGGCGTTCGGCGCGCACCAACGTTGCGAAGCAAAGCAATGTGATAGCCAACAGATACGCTCGCGTGATCATGAATGTCTCCGAGATATTTCTTGTTGAGTAAAGGTCGAGCATGGCAGAACTTGATTATTACCGGACGCCCCGGCGATAAGCCTCAGGGAGGGTATTATTGCAGAATCGGCGATAAGTCGATGGATAATTATTCCCTACTTATTCCTGATTGTTGTCATTTTGACAACCGCCAGTCAAAAAAACGGTTGTTTTGAGATTTACCACTTGATCACTGCCTCTGCGCCAAAGTTGAGGGCTGCGAGAGTAGGCTCGCCGCACGAGAACAAATCAACCGAAATGCCAAACCCGCTGCGCGACTCATCTCAAACTGGCTGACAGGGCAGACTCGCAACGCTGCCGACGCCGGTCCTAGCAAGTCAACGCAATCTAGGGCTGGTCGCACTTTGGTCTGGAACTCGCCCGTCCTTATCAGCGGTCCGTCGTCATCACGGTCGTGCAATCGCTGCCCGTTTTCGTTGCGGCAATCGTTGCCTTTGTCTTCGGCGCGGTTTTGATGTCTCTTGTCGTAGGCCGCCCAGAGGCAGCGGACGTGGAAAAATACAATTTCTTGCAAGGCAATCTGCCGTTGACCCTGTTGGCGCTCGGGTCGGTCTATCTGATTTCGGCATTTGCAGAGGAGGTAATCTATCGCGGTTTCTTGATGACGCGAATTGGTGAGATGTCGGCACGTCGGCGATGGAGTCGTCCTGTTGCATTGGTGGTCAGCTCGTTGGCCTTCGGACTTATTCACTCAGACTGGGGGTTCGCTGGAATGGTGCAAGCCAGTTGCATGGGCGTGGCGCTGGGCACATCGTATCTAATTGTCCGCCGCAACCTGTGGGTAACGATCCTCGCCCACGCCTACATGGACACTATCCTGGTATTACAAACGTACCTCTCAAGGCCCTAGAATGGGCCGTCGGCCAGGCGATAGCCGTCACCCGCAAAGCAGCTCGCCGAATATTCATATCGCCGCTGTAACATCGGCCCGGTTCGCGCATTGATATAGGTAGTATGACCGATAGCAACTCGGAAGAAGATGTTGATTGGGACCAGATTGTGCGAGCTGCCAAGCACCACACGGATGCCCATTTCCCTCGATCAGATCGCCGCACAGCTCGCGAACGCCACGTCCGCGCGGTTTAAGATGGTCGTCACCGTCCATGGTCAACCCGCGCAATCGTTGACGGCGTACTACATGCAACCGGGCCGTTTTCGTCAGGAGTTTCCTGGCGGTGAGTTCAACGTTGCTGACTGGGAGGCCGGTAAGATGATGAGTGTCGACCCGAATTCAAAACGCGTCACGGTATTTCACCTGGTCAACGCGGCAGTTGAAGATACGGAAAAGAAGGAACAAAAGAATCAGTTTGAAATGATCCGGGACTTGCTTGTCGCGGCGGCCAACGATCCGGCTGTTAAGTTTGAAGAATTGGGAAAGCGTGAATGGGACGGAAAACAGCTGTTAGGATTCCGAATTCTAGGGCGCCCACAGCCAATGACTGTCTGGACCGACCCGACGACGAATTTTCCTGTGCGGATCGAGACGACGGTAGCGGGTCCGCCTAAAACACTTCTGGTAATGGACAATTACGAAGCGAACGTCGAATTGGATCCGGCAATGTTCAGCCTGGAGATCCCTGAGGGGTATCAATTGGTAGAAACGGATGTGGACGCTTCGATGCCCGCGGAAAACGACTTGGTCAATTCGTTGAGACTTTGCCGTGAGATATACGGTGAGCTTCCCGCAGGGCTCGACACGGCGGCCGTTGCGTATTTCATTGGCAAATCGGTGGCCAAGCAAGGGGTCGATCCCGACACGGGACCATCCAAGGAACAGATGCAGCAGATCCTGAAGATTGGTCGCGGGTTTCAATTTGCTGCTACCCTGTTACCCGAATCGGAGGCGCACTTTGTTCCTGATGTCGACAACGACGCCCCGCCGGACCAGGTTCTGTTCTGGTATCGCCCAGCCGGCGGGCAAATCTATCGCGTGATTCACGCTGACTTTTCGGTGACGGAAACGGCTACGGCGCCGAATATCGAAGGGGCGCAGCCGTTGTCGAGGCAATAGATTTCAATCGACGGGATCCTCAATTGGCTCGGACCACGGCCGTCGAATACGGGGGCAATTCGAAGATGAGTTTCTTGCCTTCTAGTCGCACGACGCCAGCTTGTGGCGTGACGGTCCGTGGATCGGCCAAGGTGTTGCGGGCTTCGAGTGCCCCGGGAGCAACGATTTGCATGGAAGCGGTCTTCGGCGCGAAGTTCCCATTCAATTCCACTTCGACCGTCGTTGCGCGGTCGCGAGGATTGACGGCCTTTAATACAACGAGCTCGCCATCTTCGCTGCGAGTTGCCACAATATTACATCCCTGCGGATCGCCATCAATCGGCAGAAAATGTGTCGCAAAGTTGTCCCACCAAAGTTTCATCACCACGTAGTTCGGGGCGGGGTACCAGCCGGTTTGATCGAAATTGATAAACGCATTATCCCAAGCTCCCGCGGATGTATGCCGCAAGAACAACGCAGGTCCTCCGAGCGTAAACTTCTTGCCCTGTCGCTCGTAGGCATTCAGCAGTCCGCCGGCGTAAAGTCCCGTCCGCCAATCGGTCGACTGAGCGTTCCATTCGGAATTGTAGATTTCCATCTGTGGATTGGCGGACTTCGCGATGGCGTCCGCCAATCGAACCAAAAACTGCTCGTACTGCCGGACGCCACGATCAAAGTTTTCTGGTTCCTCGTAGTTATGAACACTGATGTAGTCGAACAGCGGCGCGCAGGCATCAAGCAGAGCCTGATTCCAACGCATATCAAAGCGATTTCCGCCGCAGGCCGCCAGCTTGATGGGTGTCCCGAGTTCCTTGGCTTTTGCCCGGAGAGCGGGAGCGAACTGGCGAACTTTCTCGATGTAGGCTTCGACACCGGCCGACCATGTCTCGTTATCGATTTCCCAGTGGACGACATTGTAGGGTTCGACATGCCCATTTTTGGCCCGTAGGGCCCCCATCGGGGTCGACGCATCACCGTTGCAGTATTCCAGCCACTGGAGTGCGTACGGCAAGTAATCTTCGTCCGATGGCAGGCGGAATTGTGCAGGAGCACCGCATGCCGATTCGAGCAGACCGGTATTGATTACCAGCAACGGTTTGGCGCCCGTCTTTTCACAAAGCGCCATATACTCGTCAGTGCCCATGGAATTGATGTCTTGATCTTCCCACATATGTGCCGAGTAGATCCGGCGTTCGTGTTGGGGGCCGATGGCATCTTTCCACAAATAGAGCGACGCGAAACAGCCACCTGGCCAACGAATAATCGGTGGTCGTAGTCCGCGAACCGCTTCCAAGAGATCAGGGCGAAAACCGCCCGCGGCCATGGAATCTGCAGCCATCATTTGAAATTGATCGAGCTTCACGGAACCTTTGCCAAGCAGAGAAACCCGTACGGTCCCGTCCAACGCATCACCGCTCGATTCGATCACAAACGGGTATTCGCTCCACCCAGTCCTTGGCGGCCCTACCGTCGCGTGCCCCAGCACTTTTTTGTCATCACCGACGAGCTCAACCTTGACGCCCGATGGCAAATCCCCTTTCATTCCCAGTGATCCGTGATAGCGTTGCTTCTTGAAACGAATCTGCCCCTGCTGCAAGCCCATCGGGCTCCCATCACTCGTCAACACGACGCCGAAGTCGTTGTTCAACGCATCGTCGGTTCGTTCTGCGGTCCCCGAGCCAAACGGGGTCCAAAAGTCGACCTTTAGCGCGCTTGTTGGCACTTCCGGCACAGCGGCGTAAAGAACTTGAGCGCCATCGAGGCTGATAACCCTAAGGTTCCGATACCGGACGCTGGTGCCCCAGGTTCCCAGCCCGACCATCCCTGACACGTACGGGTCACGCAAGTCGCGAGCGTCAATGACCTGCCTGTTGTCCAGCCAACACTGGATGTGGTCACCTTCGCAACGGATCCGGATGTCGTACCAGCGGCCCGACTCAACTCGGCCATCACTCCCTTCTCCGACATTGGCCCTGCGACCATTGCTCTCCTTTTCAATGGCGTGACGAGTGTTTTGCCAACCGGCAAGGTTGAGCCAGTAAAAATTGTCGGGATCCTGGGCGCGAAACAAAATGAGAAAACCTTCGGCACCGCGTTCCTTCTTGGCCTGCAAGGTTACTTCGTAATCCTTCCAGCTGGGATCGCCGAAAACGAAATTGATATCGGTGGTCAATGCGGCCTGCACGATTTCGCCATTGTCAAGCGACCAATCACCG
>JAGQPD010000502.1 GCA_020426865.1 Planctomycetales bacterium | reverse complement strand
AGGCACCGAGCGGCCCGGTAGTCTTCATTAAGGCTTTCCCTCAAAACTGACGCTATTCGTCGGATTTCCATAATCGTTCACGGACACCAGCAACATCGGACCCCGGATCAACCACTGGAAGAATCGGATTAGGGAAGGGGGGAGGTCGCATCAACGACAGTCCGACTTGGTCGACGATGCAAGAATCGGACGATGCCTGAACGCCTTGCGATCGCTTTAAGACACGGCCGTCAGTTTCTCGCTCAACAATCATCGCTCGCTTTCGGCTCTTGCGCAACCGGCAAAAGCTTCCTATCCTCAGTGTTTTACTGACAATTCTTCGCGTGATCCCTCATCACGTTGCTTGCAAAACGACAGCGCGTACAAATGATTATGATCTGTCAGCCATCGTATTCGCCTTTCCGTCACCGGTGAGAAATTGGAGGATGTTGAATGTCGGAAGATAATCTGCCGGTCGAAATGACGCAAACTAACGATCCATTGGCTGCGTGGCGAACCGAAATTCAATCTGCAGTCGACGAAGCCATTAAAGAGCGCGAAGACGTTTTTTCCTCGATTGCGAAAGCGACTGCCTCGGAGCAAGACGACAAAATTGGGGACATCCGACAGAAATTGGAAGGGCAAGAGGCTGTCATGACGGAAAGGATGCGGGCAATCGATTCCTACCGGAATACGTTCGGATTGCTTCTAGTCGCAATTACGTTAACGACTTTTTTGAGCGGTTTTTTTGGCTGGCGGACGGTAGCGGGAATTAATGGCGATGTTAAAACGGCAACTGACAATTTGGCGAAAGCGGCTGGTCGCTACGAGTCATTCACGAAGCTAATGGACATCCACTTAGACGGGCTCATTCGACAGACTATGGAGGACCAGCAGGGCGTGATGGATTCCCTGTCGAGTCACCTACCTGCAAGGGAACGACAACGACTGCTTGCAATACTTGACAAAGATACGGAAATCCTGACGAGAATTCAGGACGCCGTTGGGACCGATTTGGAAGAAAGCAATGGGCCACTGGTTTCGGAGAGTTCACATGCCCGAGAATCGGACGTATCGCTGCTCAAGGACATCAACCGTGGCCTACGAGAACTCGTATTGTGCGAACCTCCGCGACGCGATCCAGAACTCATTCAGGAACTCAAAACTCACTTGAATAACTCTGAATCAATCTGGACGGCTGTTAGCAGTGCGATCGCAACTGATCCGCACCTTTTGAAGAAATATCGGGTTCAAGCTGATGCGTACGCCCAGTACGCGCTCGGTACTGTTCAATTGCGGCGATTCTTAAGCTTCAACGACGACCCCAGCCGATTGGATAGAGCCTCGGAGCATTTTCGATCGGCGCGCCAAAAAGACAGCAGTTTTGCACGCGCCTATGGTAGTGAAGGCGTCATTCTCGCCAAACAGTTTGATATCCTGCGTGAGAATGGCGATATCAACGACGAGACAGTCAATGCTAGACTGCGCAGGCTCTTGTCCGACGCGATCGACCGATACAACGATGCCATCGATTACTCATTTGATGAACGGTCCCAGTCGATTTCGAAGAACAACATGGCAACGGAAGAAATGAAGTTGGCAAAACTTGAGTTAGAATTGAAGAACTTTGAAGACGCAAAGCGGGCGTTCGACCGAGCGTTGCGAACAGCAAGGGACGCAACGACTCATCAGCCAAATCACCCCGTGGTGTATGCCACTCTAGCGGAGATAGAGTGCGAAATAGTATCAGCCTTTCGAAGCGACTTTGACGCAGCCCCGGTGTCGGCAAAGCTCCAAAAGATCGAGCAGATACTGTTTCTTGTCGAGACATCTCACAGGAGCGGATATCTTGGCTTCGGCTTTTCTCGCGAGGAGTTCGCGGACAACTGGAAAACGCTTTTTGTATTAGAAAGCCTCAGTCCTGACTATCGCGAACGTCTTTTTGCTGCGGTAGAACTTTAATCCTCAGTAAATAATTCATTGCTTTGAGGAGACGATTTCGAACTTGCTAACTCGAGGTCATCCGGTTTCAGTTCGCCAGATTGGCTTCCAATAGCGGTCCGTTGGATCCGCCTTTTTGTCGACCACGGTCGGATCGCGGAAGAGACGACAATCGTTCGGAAACGCGGGAGTTGGTTGGTTGCGCCTCACATTCAATGAGGCGCAGAGGAGAGCACGTATTGATTGCAATGTAAGTCACATCTCCCTGCTTACGGGCATCGTTCCAGTTTGGTAGAGCGAGTTTAAGTCGTCCAAATGACTTGGTTTTCGCGACACCCCAGTAGTCGTCGCCGTGGCGGTACTTTAAGGGGTTCCGGACACGTATGTTGGGGCTGCACTTCCCACTACCAAGTTCGCGATCTTGGGATACAACCCAGTCAAAAAGCCGTGAGACTTGGGCCTCGTGACAGTTTGCAGATCGGCTGTCGTGTCAAATAGCCAAGATTTCCGTGCTTTTCACTGACAAGTTTCCCTTGCTTTCTTGTCACAACCCCCCATTTTCATTGTCCGCGTTTTGCGGTTTTGCCAACCTTGAAATCTTGGTGAAGATGTATTTCTTTCCTCGACTCGTGCAATTGTCTGGACGGTAGCATGTCCCACCTTTATCTCAACGAATTGGCTCTGCGCCGCGGACGATGAGACTGTAACTTCATAGTTGGAAGACGCATTCGTGAACCGGCCGTCAATTCACACCACCCACACGAGGGGAAAAAGGTTGCCATGCCTGGACTGGGTTGAATTCGCTGACAGAATTGGCATTCTGTTTTTATTGCGCCCCTTACTTGACAAGCAGGTGTCGGTTTGGATAATTGCGGTCGCTTGGCCAATGCCGTCTCCGGAGCTTTTCCGTTGCTGGCCAGTCCACCACACGCACGGCAGTTTTACAACTGTTTGATATTTCTAAGAATCCCTCATTTGCGTGGGTGCGAGTAGGTCATGTTGCGCCGTACCAGAGGACGTCGTCGTAAGCAAACTCTAAATCAGCGAAAGCTTTCCTTTTACCGACACCGCGGTAGTATCGAAGCCTTAGAAGACCGTCGCTTACTCGCTTATACGGACCTAACTAGCCCAGAACTGGTGGAGCAAGAGGTACGATCCGTCACAATTAACGGTACTAAGTGGACAATTCTTGACGGCCAAGACGCGCCTTACTTTCAGATCGTTGTTGCCAGAGATGACGCTGGTCTCGAATTCGCCGCGTTGACACTAAACAATTCGCAGACCAGTCCGACGGACCGGTTACTTCAGATCACTGTCGAAGCGACGATTGGAAAAGCCGTTGCTCAGCGACATACGATTACCGTTGACCTCGCCGGCGACGAGTTCCTAGGGAAGTTTTACGATGAGCGTCTAGCGGAACTCGACGACATTGAATCGCTGCCCTTGGAGAGTCGCGACGCACTTGACGTCGAGTCATGGCCCGCAACGGTCAAAACGGTCGCTGAGACACTGCATGCATACGCTGCTCAATCGAGCATTGTGGCGGCTAACTACGCCATATCGCCTAGTATCGCAACAGCAGATTTGCGCAAGCTCCTAAGCGACGTGGCTTCCTTGACTGCGGGCGTAGAGAAATACGATGCCGTTCGCAACGATACGAACGAACAGGCGACAACGAAGGCTCTGGGAGAAGTAGGATTTGTACTAGCAGATACGCTAGAAGCAGCGACGAACAGTGACGATCGCGAACTCGCCGGTTTAGCAGACGCAATTCGACAGCGTGTCATCGCGAATGCGAGTTCCTATTACACACTTTGGTCTGGTTTCCACGTAAACCACGAAATCGAGACAGTGAAGCGGCGGGGCGGCAATGAAGAATATCGTTTTGCGTTGTACGAGGACGGATTCTATGACCTGGGCCACGGACTACTAGCGAATTTAGGACGGCCAACAAGCATCGAGGCGACTCTTGATCTTACTCCTGAACTACCGCGTGTCGCTGCACCCCTGGGGGAATTCTTCGTAAATGACGGCGAGGCACCAACCAAGGACACATATTTGCGTTCGATCGTGCTCAATCCAAAAGGCACCGATACTTTGGCGCATGTTGCGGAGCTTCTAACCAACGGGGAAACGGAAATACGCCATGCACTGTTTGGGTTTGACCTTAGCGCTCATGATTTGAAACATGTTTCTGGTGCCACTTTGTCACTGTACGCTGATGTGGCGCCAACTACGGGACCGCCTGTATATCACTCGATACAGGCTATTCTTAATGATTGGGATGAATCCGCAGTTTGGGGAATCCCGGTGCTTTCCCTAGGGCCCCAGCTGGATTCGTGGCAGCCGATCGACAACGCAACGTCTGTGGTAAACGTTACGGAGGCTGTACAACGTGTGTTTCGTTTTGGGGACATGAACATCAATGGCCAACTTGACCCGCAGACAAGTAGTGGCGACATCGAGACATTTCACACGGCCGTCGTTGACTTTTCCCGCTACGAAGCGATGTTTGAGCAACTGGCAAGTTATGACGGTGAGTTGATTCACCGCGGAGACGGCAACTGGGATGGAGTAATTGATGCCGCTGACATTGGGCCATTCTTCTTGCGGCACGGACGGGTGCTTGGCGACTATAACTTGGACGGCTCGGTCGCTGCGGGCGACTATACGACATGGAAGGACAATTTTGGCTTAGAGAACGCTGGCTATACGGACGGCGACGGTAACTTCAATGGCAAGGTTGACGCGGCGGACTACACCATCTGGAAAGACAACTTTGGTCTGACGGCGGTTGCGACGGTTCCCTCGGTATCATTCTTGGTGTCCGAAACGGCACCGCTTGGCATCGACTCTGTCGTGAAGTACGCAACAAAAGAAAATGCGGTATGGCCCCATCCGACACTCACTGTAACGCAGCTCCCAGATACAGTTCTCAAGCGGTTTTCAACCAACGGAACAGACCTCAATATCTCATACAATTTAGTACACGAGAATGTGACTGGGCTCTCCGTGCAGGTATATCGTCGAAGTGGCGGCACGGACACGCTTATGATGACACATGCAATTTCCAATTCGTCCCAATGGACCACTGGCCACCACGAGGAGTCGTTTACAGCAGATTTCGCAACGACCGATGTGGACGCTGACTACCAACTTGTTGCGAGGTTGGTTCCCACCTATGCTGGCTCCGATCCGGAGCAAGATCTCGTTAACAACGAGGCCACGTTTGCCGGCGGCATATTCCGCGAGACGGATCTTACTTGGCAGATCCACGGAAACGACAACGCTGATGGCGTTGTCGTTACGCCGATTTACATCGCCTACGATGGTGATCGCTCATCGGAATTCGACTTGGGGGGGGGGGACTCCTTCCATCTACATACGTCTACAAAGCGGTGCCGATATCCTGACGGTTGCGGAGGACGTAACCTTCGGTGTCAAGGCGTGGGGTGGCAACGGCGAAGATCAATTGCTGGGGGGCGGTGGCAATGACTTCCTATACGGTGGCGACGGCGCGGATTTCATCGCCGGCCGTGGCGGTAACGATACGCTCCGTGGCGGAAACGGCGTCGACCGAATTGTAGGAGACTCAGGAAACGACCAGCTGTACGGAGATGATGGCGACGATTCCCTCGACGGGGGAATCGGAACCGACACGATTACAGGCGGCGATGGGTTCGATCAAATCGAAAACGGCACACAAACCGATGGCCCGGAAGGACATAAACCTGAATTTGTTTTAGTGGGCGAGCCGCGCGTAATCCTTAAAAACGGCGACGGACCCGACCAAGCCGCGTATGATGTTGACGGCGACACGGATATGCAGCTTCAATTCGTTGCTATAGACCGTGACAATGATTCCATCTCATACTCTATCGTCTCGGGTCCTGGATTCATTGACGCCACGACAGGGGTGTACTCATGGAATAATGTGACGAATCCAGCACGAGGCCAAACAGCAAACTACATGCTCGTCGCACGAGCTACAGCGAACGGCGAACACACGGACTTTACGCTGACGATCGCCGTTCATCACCGCAACTCATCGATTCCCGGGGTTGATGTGCTTGCGAACTGGGACCATTCTGACTATTGCGATGGGTTGCCCGCTTTTTGTTGGGTTGGCGGCGATGGGGACGGGACTACGGTTGATGTGTTCCACTCCGATCCCTCGGATGAATCGCATACGAATGTAGGCATTGACATCGAAATGTTAGTCAAGGTTTGGGATACACATACGTCATCGCCGGGAGACTTCTATCTAGAGGTGTCTGAAGGCCCCGGAACGGTGGCTTCACACCCTATTCAAATTGGTACTGAACTTTTCGCTTCGTATACATGGACCGTACCCGCTCCGTCTCTTGGCGACCTCAACTCGTTGGCGGGCCAGCGAGTTGTGATCACCGTGAGCGATGGCGCCCCGCAGGATGCGGCGACCTTGAAGCGAGAGGTGTACTTCAATGTCATGCGGTACGCATGGATGAACGATACGGATAATCCACCAGTCACTGGACACGGATCACCGCTGGCCGACGACGACGTCGCGACTATTCAGCTTAGCGACTATGTCAACGGAATTCCTGCGAACATTGATTTGATAGCAAACGACGGTTTCAATGACCACGACTCGTATCCGGCCGATGGGGAACTTGTCAGCGGACCGAATCATGGCACTCTCGTTTGGAACGAAGGCATCCATGTTAACAATCCGCCGAGTACCGAACCAGGTGACTTAACCCTTGAGCTTTCCGTTGACTACTCTCCTGGCCCCAGTTTCAACGGCTATGATTCCTTTCGTTACACGGTTTCGGCAGCTCGTGCTGAGCATGGCGATCTTGACTATGTCCTTAGCAACGAAGCGCAGGTGGAGATTCGAGGTCCATTGCTACTCGAGACCAGCGTCATCTACTCTTCCCCAGAGCCGCCTTGCGACTGTCCATGCTCGTGTGGGACGGAACCCACGGCAAAGGTAAATGAGTCGAGTGCGAAGGCACACGCCAGTATTCCCCTGCCATTCGGTACTGCCATATACCAGCCGCCACAAGACGATCCGATTGTCCGAATTGACTATGAGATTCCCGATGACCCATTCTATCCACTGGACGACCTAGTGTCGTTCGTCATTGACGTCATGGACGAAGACGCAAATGGTGGCTGGGTGCCGTTTTCAAGCCCGACTACTGGAGTACTTGACACAGATTTTGCCAAATTGATCGCCAGCGGCGGAACAGGAGCACTACACAGTCGATTGAATTCGCCTGGCGCTCCGTGGTCTGGCGGCTACGAGTATCAAGTTGTCGGGCAGACGTTTGCGGGACGTGATGCCACGACGAGGCCCCGTAGTTTTACATCCGCCAGCGGTACGGAGTTCTATAAGAACCTCATCTATCTGATAGTTCAGGATGATATCGGTTTTGGACCTGGTTGGAATCTCGCCGGCACGGACCGTCTAATCTATTCACCCGTAATAAAACTCGCTGGTCCACCTCAGACCATTATTCCACCGGAGGAAATTATTTGGATTCATGCGGATGGGTATATCTCCAAGTTCGACGGTGTCAATACATTTGCGAATCACGACTCATCTGCCTCGTTCCTAACCATCGACGCGAATGGAGATAGCTTCATCCTAACGGACAAATACGGAACCAAATCGTATTTTCCTACAGTGACGATCGACGACCCAGATGACTACAAGGTCGGCCGAAGTAATGTGACGTCGCGCGTTGACCGTTTTGGGAATACGACCACGTACAGCTACGTTGGTTCACCCCACGAACGCGGAGTCGTGCAATCAATTCACACGAGTATCGATGGACATACGTTGAATTTCTATGACGATAATGTCCCCGCTGACGGGCATGTTGATCGTATCGTCGACTTTGCCGGACGAGAGACCAACCTCCAGTACGACGCGCAAGGTCAGCTCTTTGCAGTCATGCTGCCAGATCCAGACGGCAGCGGTGGTCCGCGAACAGAGATGACCTACGACACCGAAGGATTTATCGCAAGTATCAAAGACGCAGACGGCAACACGACAGATTTCAACTACAGCAATAATGGCTTCTCGTTGGTTGTTCAATACGCCGACTTTGGCGTCGAGCAGTACGTGTTGACAGTTCCGGCTTTCGAACCCTACCTATTCGTTGGGGCAAGAGGGCCTGGGCATTCTGGCGCCTCATTTAATTCTCGCGTCAAGACTTACGACCCAGGATCGACTTTACAATTTTCCTTTCAGGAATTCGGCGGAGGAAGAGGATTCTACGTCGATACCCTTGGGCACACGTCCAATTTCACGACCGATTTGCTGGGGTATATCTACGAGTGGACTGACCCGTTGGGAAACACGACGGTTTATGAGCGAAACAACGACGGGCTCGTCGAGCGGTTGACGTTACCGATGCTTGAGGATGGAACCGCGATCGTCGAAGTTTACGGGTATGACTCTCTTAATAACCGCACGAGTGTTTTGTTTGCCGATGGCACATCGATCAGTGCGCAGTACGATGACAAGAGCCGTCCTCAAATGGTTACCGACGAACTCGGTCGCACAACTACGTACAACTGGATCGACTATCCTGACGGTGGCGAACAGCAAGTGACGACCACTCATGGTATAAGTCAGTCCTATGACTCGGTTTCCGAAATGCACTTTCGGGACGACGGCCTCGTTTCGAGCATCGTCGAGTACCGTACCGACCCCGACGGTTTCGCACACCCTAACAGCGTCACTTCGTATACTTACAACCCTGGGACTGCCACTTGGCTTGACTCTGTAACGTATCCAAACGGAGCGTCAGTCACGGTTCTCGCCAGAAACGCATACGGTATGCCCATCAGCGTGGAGGACGAAGGAGGGCGTGTCTACACGTACCTGTATGACGCTCTCGATCGTTTGACGTCAGCAACCACACCGGATCCAGCTGGATCACTTCAACCGTCCACCGTCACCTATGCGTACACAAAGACGTCAAGGATTGACAATGAAAAACGCAAGGCCGGAGGTGTGACGTTGACTAACGAATATGACTATGACTCGCGCTTACGGCTCGAGGCAGTCACAAACAATTACATCGCTAAAAACAACTCTAACGACCCGCCAAGTACAGAGTCTGACGAGGATGTGACCACGCGATACGAATATGATTCCGAGGGCAACATTACGGCCATCGTAGATCCGCTCCAGCGCCGAACAGAATTCCGCTATGACCCCATGAACCGCAATATTTCCATTGCATACGAGGATGTCGAAGCAGGAACCCCCGTTGTCTTCTTTGCGTATGACGCATTGGGACGAACGGTGGGTTCTTCGGATCCGATGGGCAACGTCACTCGGTACGATTACGATCTAAAAAGCCGAGTAACAAACGTAATGGGATCCATGAATGCGAATGTGGGATACCAATACGACGACGCAGGTCAAGTGGTTGTGTTGGCCGACCCATTGGGGCGAAAAACCAAGTACACATATGACGACGCTGGGCGCGTTACGGAAGTACGATTGCCGGGACAAAACGATGATCCGATTGTGTATTCCTACGATTCCGCATCAAATCTAGTTTCAATTGTGGATCAACAAGGGCGCCAAGCGGAATTCGAATTCGACAGCATGCATCGCGCGACCGTGATCACCGGGCCAGCACCCGATCCCACACTTCCAACTCAGCGGCCGTCGATCTCCTACAATTATCTTCCGGATGGGCAGGTTGACTACATATCTGAAGTTTATGCCTTTGATATGGGGGCGGCTGTCACGCGAATCACTGACTACGGTTACGACAATCTTGGACGGCTGCAAACCATCACGCTGCCGTCGGTCGACGTGATCACTACACCAGGCGGGTCTCCCTCCGCGCATGCGTCAGTTATCACATACGAATACGACGAGTTTGGTCGCATTAGCACAGTGACGGACGATGATGGCAACGTGACTGAGTTTGGTTATGATGGACTTCACCGTCGCGTGTCCGTGCTTGGCGAGCATCCAGACGGCAACCCGCTCTCGGAACAACCCGAGACCGTTATCGAGTACGACAAGGCGAGTCAAGTGGTCGGGGTCACCGAAAAGTTGACAAGTGCGACAGACACTCGCACGACAAGCTACCTTTATGATGGGTTAGGCCGTTTGGTCCGCATGGTAGCCCCCGATCCTACAACTGGAGATGGTTATTTTTCTCCCTCTGACCCAATTGGACGTCCGTTTACCCGTTGGTCTTACGATTTGGTGGGAAATACCGTAGACGAGGAAGATGCGTCCGGACTCGGTTCATCCATGACATACGATCGACTCCACAGGATAGTTTCTTCAGTGGATGAAATCGCTGAAGAGACGACCTATTCGTACGATATCGTTGGTAATTTGCTCTCGCTCACCGATTCTGCATCAAACATTACGACGTGGGAATACGACGACTTGGATCGCGTCATAACGGAGACGAACGAATTAGGGTACGCACGAATCTTTGAATACGACCTCGTCGGAAATCTAGTTAGACGAACGGATCGTAATGGACGTGTGATTAGCCTGCAATACAACAATGCAAATCAGGTACTCAACGAATATTGGTACGCCGATGCCGCGGCAGCGGACGCGGGTCCGGGAAGTGAAGAACGCCTCCTGGCGTTTACCTATGATGTTTCCGGGCGACTAACTTCGTCGGATGACCCCTCGCATCATTACGATTACACGTACGATTCGCTTGATCGCATTGCAATACTTGGTCGATCCATTGATGGCCTTTCGCCAGCTGTTACGTCGAACAATCGATTCGACAATTTAGGCAATCTTGCACGGGTCGAGCATGACCTTGATACAACCAAGGATGGTCGCACCGCCTATACCTACGACGCCCTGAATCGACTGACAGGGATTTCCCAGTACTTTGAGGGTGGGGCTGGGGCCAATGTAGGTCGTGCCAAGAGCGTGGCACTAGATTACGACCTGGCCGGACAGCTTGACACTGTCAAGCGATACGACGATGCTGCGCAATCCGTGGCTGTTGCCGTAACCGATCTTGATTTTGACAAGGCCGGACGCATCGATCAAATCAAGCATCTCTCGGGCAGTGACCCCGCGTCGCCCACCGCTACTCTTTTCGCCGGTTATGATTTTTCGTTTAACACCCGCAATCAGCTAACAGGTCTCGCCTTTCTGCCTAACGGGACCAACAGTCCATTCAACTACACCAACGAATCAGCGACTTTCACTTACGATGATCGGGGCCAGCTGGAAACTGCCGACTACGCCGGCACGGCAATTGACGAGTCGTACGAGTATGAAAGCAACGGTAATCGTGATCTCGTGACGAATATTGCCGGCACAAATCAGGATTATTCGAATACCACAAACAACCGGCTCGCTTCCGATGGCACCTTCACTTACGAGTACGATCACGAAGGCAACAGGATTTCTCGTGTGGAGACTTCCACCGGATTGATTACGAACTACAGCTGGGACCATCGCAACCGTTTGATTGCTGTCGAGAGTGGCGGAGTAGCCGAGGCATCGCATTGGACCATGAACGGCGGCAGTGTTGCCACAGATAGTGGAAGCAATGGGTTGGACGGAACGCTAGTCAACACGGTGTGGCAGACGGGCACGACGGGCGACCCGGCACCGCCGAATAGTCAAGACAATACGTTTCTTGGGCTAAACGGGGCGAGCGCCAGAGTCGCATTAGGCATCCACAGTGAATTTGAAATCCTTGATGAAGATCTTACCTTCAGTATGTGGTTTCAGATTGACCCGGACAGTACTGCCGAAAACATGACCCTGGCTTCCGAAGGGTTTCCGGCTTATTCCAACGACGAATACTCCGGGTGGATATTGCGATTCCGCCGAGGCTATACGCCGGATCGACTGGAGTTTGTTATTGACAATGGCATCCCGAGCCAAACTGGATTTGCGACGTACACGTACATCGCAGATAACAACTTGGTGGATGGTTGGCACCATGTGGCGGTGACGGTTGATCAAGCGGCAAGCACGTCAAAGTTGTACCTCGATGGGGTACTCCGAACGACAAAAACCAATGGCATTACGGAAACGATGCCACATCCGACTAGTCAGGCCAAAAAGGAGATGAACCTAGGTTACTGGCTCTCGTATAACCCCAAATGGTTTTACGGTGACATAGATGACGTCCGAATGTACCGGGACGTCCTCGACGGCACGGACATTGCCGCAATCTACAACAATCCTGACGTGCCATTACCTTCGGGTGGGCAGATTACGGTTAATACGTATGATCATTTGAACCAATGGATTACGCGGACGGTAGATCAGGACGGAAACCTCAATACCGCGAACGATGCAACTCGAACAGCATTTGTCCATGACAGGGGACAAATTGTGATGCAATTTGATGGAAGCGCATCGGCGGACCTAGGAATGTCGGAGCTATCGCATCGGTACCTCTGGGGAGTTTCGGTTGATCAGCTGCTCGCCGACGAGGTCGTCGACAGCCTTGTAGACCCTTCCGCCAACGAGACGCTTTGGCCCCTGACCGATCATCTTGGATCCGTTCGAGATATTGTCAGTCGAAACGTGAGTGGTCAAACGGTTAAACGAAAGCACACAGGATATGACACGTTTGGCAATGTTCAAGGCGAACAATACTTCGATAAGTCCGGCAATGGCATAGATTCTTCACACGCCGAAGCAGTGGATCAGCTATTTGGCTACACCGGGCGACCGCTCGACGGTAGCACTGGACTGCAGAACAATTTGCACAGATGGTACGACAGCCACACCGGACGGTGGATCAGCGAAGATCCGATCGGGTTTTGGGGCGGCGATACAAATCTGACGACGTATGTAGGAAATACTCCTTCAAATGCGGTCGATGCGAGCGGCTTATTCGACGAGGCCGCGTTTTTCGACATTGTCCGGCTATTGAATCCCGATGCACTCAGGTTCTTCGAAAAACTAGGCGGACGTGTTGAACAGAGGAATCTGCTTTTCAACAAGAAGGCGCGGTGGATCGATGGAATCCCCGTCATCTACCTGGAGAAGGACTACAACGAACTGCAGGCCGCTGAGGCGTTTATCAATCGCATTGAGCATTCCGCCGAACTGGGTGGAATGTACCAAGCGTCGAAAGTGTGTAATTCCGATTCGTACCGAGATTTCCAAAGTTGGTGGCTCTCTCACGCAGCACAGGTAACAGCGACTGGGGCGGAATTGTATCTTTCGGCCCTGTCAATCGCCAATGACGGTCTGGACTTCGTCATCTCGCTGAATGACACGATTCATGGAATCTCGGAAGGTCAATTTGCCAGAGCCGCGATTTCAGCGATCGGCATCTTGCCACTTATACCAGGTGGTGTTACAAGGATAGTGTTAAGTAAGGCGGATGAGTTCATCGTTCCAAATGCCGTCTATCGTTTCATGAAGACGGGTGTGCTCGGCGATGGGTTCAGAAAATTCGAAGACCTAAAGGCGGCACTTCCACCACTAAAGCCCGACCATTCCTGGCATCACATCGTGCAACAGCACCCAAGAAATGCTGCCAGATTTGGAGAACAACAGATTCACAACACGTGCAACGTCATCGCAACCCCAAACTGGATTCATAATGACATTACGAGAATTCAGAATTCGATCATGTTTGAAATCACGGGTAGCCATACGTTAACAGTGGGACAGTGGATTGCTGGGAAGAGCTACAAGGAGCAGCACGAATTCGGACAGTTGCTGTTTACCAATGTATTAACTGGTGTGTGGATGCCGAAATAGAGCTGTTAACATTCTTGGGAGACGCTTGTGATGGCCAGGACTATTCCGTGTCTTGTAGAAGTCTTTGCGGAAAGCATAATGGCACAAGATAACGCAGAATCAGCAAACGAAGGAAACCGCCAAGCGAGAATTTGTAGTGAGGCATTCAAAGAACTTGTTAGTGAATACGGTGATGAAGGCCGCGAGGCTTTAAAAAGCCTCTTCGAACATCCCTATCCACGGGTACGATGTGTGTCCGCGGCTTTCCTTCTTCGGTACGACACGTGCGAGTCTCTCCGTGTCTTGCGAGAGCTAGAAAAAGGAAGCGGCCTGGTTGCATTCGGGGCGTCCCAGTCAATAAAAAACTGGGAAAACGGGGATTGGGAATTGGATCCAGAGGGCGGATTCCGCTGACTGCGAATGAGGTTGTGGCATCAGTTCAATGAAGAGCGATTGACAGC
>JAGQPD010000501.1 GCA_020426865.1 Planctomycetales bacterium | reverse complement strand
CCGCTTGAGACTCCGCCAAGCCGCCTTCAAACGTCCCTTTCTCCCCATGCGAGCGCCAACAAGTATCGTGTTGATGACGTGTTTCCAGAGGAAATGTCGGCATGCGATCAAAAACTGGAACAGAGAGCCGGTAAAATTGCGGCGCCGAGCTTTTCCCCGCCCAAATCTGAAAAGCGACACACGAAACACTGAAGATTTCATCATCGACGGTACCGACCAAACCGCGTCGTCGCAACCACCCCGTGGAGGCGATAATTCGCGGAATACCGAAGCCGGATGCGGTGATTCGCGTTGATCTCCTTCTGCCCGTGGAATCGGCCGCGTTGGCGACCGTCGCCGACTGGGGCAGCGTCCAACTTTCCCCAGATTCTGGACATGCGGTAAATCCCACCGCGTGTCAGCGAGCCGCGATTGCGTCCGGATCGCACATCCTTACGCGGCGCGAATATGAAGATTCCCGCAGATTTCCAACAATCGCCTATCGCGAATGCCTGCCAGCTACGAACGCGGCTTGGAGCGAGCATAGGGGAACCTAGCGATCGGCAAAGAGCCGCGAGAGAAGACTGACCATCTTGGATGTCGCACCGCAAATTTCGCCGAGCGGAAAGAGATGGCATCGACGCTAGAATCCGAGCAGGTTACTCCCAAACCAGCAGGTGACAAATAACTTGACGAAACGAGAACCAATTGTATTTACCAATATAGTCGAGGCATGCCGCCAACCTGTCCCGCCCTTATATGAGTTTGTGCTTTGTAGTTGAAAAATCGTTGTCCCGTCGGTGTGAAGTTATATCAGGGATAACGCAGGTCGCGTTGTTGCACGACGCCGAACTCGGGAAGACCAGTCGTAGGCTGAAAGGAATAACCGGCATCTCGCAAAACAATTCTTTGGCATTAACAAATTGTGGATTGTGAGCAGACCGGATAAACCAGAACGGTTTGCGGCGCAGCACATTCTGTCTGGATGCCAACTTGGACTACGCGGGTTGTGAGGGAATGAACCGGAACTTTCTTCGAGGCAAAGTGTTCTATTAGCCAAGGCTTGGACTTTGGCAGCGAACATCACGCCGCCTCTATCGTGAACGGGTGCCGTTGATAAAGCCCCGAAGCTCGATTCGGTATCCAACTCCGCCGTCGATATTGTCATTAAACTTTCGAAAGCCAAACAACTGGTATAGTAGCAGGGTAGGGATGAGAAATAGAATCTCTAAAACATTCGTCTATTCGTTCCTTTCGTTTGTCGGGATCGTCGCTTCCGTTGGCTGCGGTTCTGGCGGATATGCCGGACCGACGGGGAACGTGTCGGGAACCGTGAAGCTGGGCGGTCAGTCGGTGCCAGACGGATGCAATGTGGCCTTCGTCTCAGATAGCGGTTTCACGGCCACGGGATTGGTGAGCGGTGGCTCATACACGCTGCACGGGACCGGCAAGAATGCTGACGACATCCCAGTCGGCGAATACCGAGTCATGGTGACACCTCCGGCGACCACGGGACAAATGTCCGATGCGGAATACGACAAGATGATGTCGGAATCGGCCTCCGGTCAAGCAACGCCCTCGGCTCCCGAAAAAACGCCGATTCCCGCGAAATATAACACAACTACAACAAGTGGGCTGAAGTACGAGGTGAAAGAAGGCTCGAACACTATCGATATTGAAATGCAGTAGTCATCGTTCTTTATTACCTACATTTGGGAGTCGTTACATGAGGAAGCGGAACAGGGAATCAGGTTTTACGTTAGTCGAGCTATTAGTCGTGATCGCAATTATTGGCGTTTTGGTCGCCATGTTGCTTCCCGCCGTTCAAGCAGCTCGTGAAGCGGCGCGCCGCTCATCCTGCTCGAACAAGCTGAAACAGCTCGGCTTGGCTCTTCACAACTATCATGACACCTACAAGCAGATGCCATTCGGGGTTCGCCCTGGGGGTTTCAACGGCGGTTGGGGCACATCATTTTATGTGCGGATTCTTCCTTACATCGAACAAACCGCATTGGCTGACAACTGGCCTTGGACAGAGAAGCAAGCCTACGGCGTTTACGATCGTGATGAGGGGTACACGGCGGGCAATGCGAATTTACAGGGAACCCCGGTTAACATTTTGAACATGCAGTTAGAGGTTTTGGATTGCCCCTCAAGCCCGCTGGACGATTTCAACACCGGCACGAATGCCGTCCACATGGCCTCGTACGTGGGTATTGCTGGTGCCGTTGAACCGACTGGGCGGTATGTGCCCCAACGACACGGCGGTTGTTGTAGCTGCTGTTCGACGGTCGGCGCTGCCGGTCAGGCGTCGGGCCTGACCTCATGGAGTGGAATGCTGGTGCCAAACAAGACGGTAAAGTTTGCCGATTGCACAGATGGCACTTCGAACACGATGCTGGTGGGGGAAACATCCGATTGGGCGCTGCAAAATGGTGTTAAGAAGCACATCGATCCGAGCTGGCCTCATGGCTGGCCGATGGGAGCTGGGAGTACAACGATTCAACAGGGTGTCACGACAGCTCAGTCCGAGCGTTTCTTTAACCTCACGTCGATTCGCTATCCTGTCGGAACGAAGAATTATGACCTTCCGGGTGTGGGCGACAATCATGGCCCGAACAACCCTCTGATCTCCGCTCATCCCGGCGGGGCTCAGATGTGCTTGACCGACGCCAGCGTACGGTTTTTGGCCGAGCAGACAGATCTGGAGACGCTCAAGGCTTTGGCGGATCGCGATGACGCGATTCCGTTCCAGTTGCCGTAGGCAGGTTGTTTTTCAAAGTGTGATAGCGAGGGTCACAGCGCTCGGCTGTGGCCCTCGTTTCGTTTTGCTGCGTAGCGGGCTTCTTGGGTTCTTTGAGTTGCGGGCGGCGTTTCAATACCGGCGACCTCTTGGCTACGGTTGCCGTCAGTGATCGGTGTTGTTAGAACCGAACAACAGGACGGTGGCCTGTCGTGTGGTTCCGCCGATTCCATGACTTTCGTCGCAGTCGCACGATGAGATCGAGGATATGAGAAGTCGGTTCACGCTTTCCTTAGTACCGGTCGGTCGGACGTTGGCCTGGGCGACTCTGTTGTGCCTTCCAGGTTGTCAGCAGTCGGTGCCCGTGCAGAATGAGGGGGAGCCATCGGCTCGGCAGCAAACTACTTCGACGAATCACGCTTTGTTTGTGGATATCACAAAGTCTTCACAGGTGAATGTGAATTATGAGAGCGGGCACTCGGATAACAATTATGCCTTGCTTGAGACCGTTGGCGGCGGGGTCGCCTTAGTCGACTTCGACCACGATGGGTTATTGGATTTGTTCTTTGCAGGTGGAGGCCGGTTGGCCCCTGAAATGAGTGCGATTCGCGGCGAGCGGTGCAAGTTGTTTCGTAACGTCGCGAATTTGAAATTTCATGATGTCAGTTCGACTGGATTCGTGCCGGAAACGGCCTTCTACAGTCATGGTGTCACCGGCATGGATTACAACGCCGATGGTTGGACGGATTTGCTCGTCACGGGGTACGGGGGCGTCCAATTGCTGCAAAACCAGGGGGACGGTTCGTTTTGCGATGTGACTCGTGACGCGGGCTTGGAGGTGTTCGGTTGGTTCACCGCGGCTGCCGCTGCCGATCTAGACCGAGATGGAAATGCGGACCTCTTCTTATCACAGTATTGCGATTGGAAGCCAGAGTTCGAGTCTGGACGATTTTGCGGCGATGCGAAACAAGGCATTCGCGACTCTTGTCCGCCACAAGATTTTGATCCGGCGCCTGATCTGCTATTTCGTAACTCGGCCAACGGCCAATTCGAGTCGGTCACCGAGGCGGCTAATGTGCGGGCTGACGGGCGTGGCCTGGGAGTCGTCGCTGGCGACTTCAACGGAGACGATT
>JAGQPD010000500.1 GCA_020426865.1 Planctomycetales bacterium | reverse complement strand
CCACTAAAGACGCCACCATGTCACATTCAATTCAGTTCCTCCTTCTGTTGGCACTCTGCTGTGTGACCAGTGCCGAGTCATGTATCAAATTCGCCGCGGCCGAACAGTTCGTCGATGCCAGTACTTCTGACGTTGACGCGGAACACCTTCGGTCGATAGCACCGCTCGTGCATACAGCGATCGAACGGGGTGATTTACCTGGATGCGTCGTGGCTATTGGCCGGCGGCGTGGGATCGTCTATTTGGAGTCGTTTGGCCACCGTCAGTTGCAGCCCTCGGCAAAACCGATGACTCGCGATACGGTGTTCGACATGGCATCGCTTACCAAGCCGATCGCCACGGCCACGAGCGTATTGATGTTGGTCGAAGACGGACGACTGCGTTATCGCGACAAGATCGCCGACTTCATTCCGGAATTCGCCAATCATGGCAAGGAGTCGATCACCGTAAGTCAGTGTCTGACGCACACTGCCGGATTCGTCCCTGACAATTCCCTGGAAGATTATCAGGATGGAATCGAGGAGGCCTGGCAACGGATCTGGGAACTATCCTTGGCGTACGAACCGGGGGCGGAATTCAAATATTCGGACGTCGGTTACGAAGTTTTGGGGGAATTAGTTCGACGCATCACGCAAGAGGATGTCAACACGTTTGCCAAGCGCACCATTTACCGGCCGCTTGGGATGGACGAGACCGGCTACCTCCCGGAGGCGTCATTGCGAGCTCGTGCGGCCGTCAACGAACAACGAGATGGCCAGTGGATGCAAGGTGAGGTCCATGATCCTCGCGCGTTTGCGTTGGGTGGCGTCGCTGGTCATGCCGGTCTATTCTCCACGGTCGACGACTTGGCACGTTTTGCGCGGATGTTGTTGGGTGGTGGCGAGTTGGACGGAATCCGGGTGGTCAGTGCGGCCGGCGTCCGCGAGATGACGCGTCGTCGAGAGGTTCCTGGCGGTTTTCGCACTTATGGTTGGGATTCGCTATCGGGTTATTCGACAAACCGCAGTGAACTATTCAGTGAGCAGGCATTTGGCCACGGCGGGTTCACGGGTACGGCGATGTGGATCGACCCAGAACTGGACCTCTTCGTGATCTTCCTCTCCAACCGATTGCATCCGGATGGACAGGGGAATGTCAATGATCTGGCTGGGCGGATCGGAGCAATCGCCGTTGCGTCGTTGATCGCCGATCGTGCCGATCTCTCCCTGCGTGATCGTCAAGGTACCACGACCACGCAGTTGTCCAGCGATACATCCTCACAGACAGACGCGACAGTTGCCGCGAGCACGGCGCGCGGCAAGCAGGTGTTGACGGGTATTGATGCTTTGATTCGCGACAACTTCGCGTCTCTATCCGGCCAGCGAGTCGGCTTGATCACCAACCATACGGGTCGCGACCGTGAGGGGCAACCGACAATTAATGTGTTGCACCAGTCGCCTCAAGTCAATCTCGTGGCTCTATTCAGCCCAGAACATGGCATCCGCGGGGCCTTGGACCAGGCCAACATCGGCGACTCGAAGGACGAGCCAACGGGATTGCCGATTTACAGTCTCTACGGCGAGTCGCGGCAGCCAACGGCCGAACAATTGCAGCAGATCGACACGTTGGTATTCGACATTCAGGACATCGGCTGCCGGTTCTACACCTACATATCCACGATGGGGATGGCGATGCGTGCGGCGGCCGAGCACGGCGTCCGGTTTGTCGTGCTGGATCGCCCCAATCCTATTTCGGGAAGCCGCATCGAGGGGCCCCTGTCAGACGCGGATCGGTCGACGTTCGTCGCCTACCACTCGCTACCTATCCGCCATGGCATGACCGTGGGCGAACTGGCGTTGATGTTCCGCAACGAATTGAGGCTCGATCTCGAGCTGCAGGTGGTCAAGGTCGAAGGATGGGACCGGCGGGACTATTGGGATCAAACGAATCTAACTTGGGTCAACCCGTCGCCGAACATGCGGAGTCTGAACGAAGCGGTCCTCTATCCGGGAATTGGCCTGTTGGAGACAACCAATCTCTCGGTCGGTCGCGGCACGGACACACCGTTTGAAGTCTTGGGGGCACCCTGGATCGTGCCCCGGGAGTTGGCCGCGGCACTGAACAAGCGCCATTTGCCCGGTGTCACGTTCGTGCCAATTCAGTTCATCCCCACAACCAGCAAGTACGCTGGCCAGACGTGCGGCGGCGTCAATGTCATCGTGACCGATCGCAGTGTCTTCGAACCTGTTCGCACCGGACTGGAGATCGCTTGCCTGTTGTGCGAACTCTATCGCGAAAATTGGCAGGTGCAATCGATTGATCGGCTTCTGGTCAACCGCGACCTCCTGCAGCTCTTGCTGGACGGAAGCGACGCCCATTTGCTGATCAACAGCTATGCCGAGGCGCTATGGAAGTTTCGCCACCGCCGACAAGAATTCCTGCTCTACGATTAACCGTTCGCGAAAGCGAGACAGCGACCGGCGGAAAGCGCGATTTATGGGCGTGGGATTCTCGCCGTGCGGATTTTCTGGGATAATCGAACGCTCTTGTTGAAGACCCGCCCGTTTGGCGTGCGAATGTGCATCATCAAGGGATGTCATCAACGGATGCCATCAGGGGATAGTGTCATCAAAGGACAACGATAGTGAATCAAACGAACGCAAATCAGGGAGGTGGAATCGATCGCCGGATGGTCGTATTGACCGAGGGGGCGACCGAGCCGGTGGGGGCGAAGACGGCGACAAGTGTTATCCGATATCGCAGCGACGAAGTTCTCGCTGTTTTGGATTCGACGCAAGCGGGCCGGACGGCGGATGAGCTGTTGGGAGTGGGCAAGGGCATTCCGATCGTTGCCTCGCTCGATGACGTACCGCAAGCGAACACCTTATTGATTGGAATCGCTCCGTCGGGTGGCCGAATACCGGCACCATGGCGAGCGGTAATTTTGGAGGCGATTCGCCGCGGAATGAATGTCGTCTCGGGACTTCACGAATTTCTCTCTAGTGATCCCGAGTTCTCGGCGGCGGCGGCCGAGCACCAAGTGCAGTTGTTTGACGTGCGGAAGAACAACGAGCGAGATTGCGCACAGCGACAGGGCATTCGGGAAGACTGCCTGCGGATTCACGCGGTTGGCCACGATTGTTGCGTGGGAAAGATGGTGGTGGCGATCGAAGTGGCCAAGGGATTGCAACGTCGCGGTCACGACACAAAATTTGTCGCAACCGGTCAAACGGGGATCATGATCGAAGGGGACGGTTGTCCGGTCGATTGTGTCGTCTCCGACTTTGTCAATGGAGCGGCGGAAAAGTTGGTCTTGGCCAATCAGCAACACGACATTCTATTGATCGAAGGCCAAGGAAGTCTTGCCCATCCGAAGTATTCAGCGGTAACGTTGGGATTGTTGCACGGGTGCATGCCCCAGGGGATGATTTTCTGTTACGAAGTGGGACGCACGCATCACCATGGCATGGAGTACATGCCGATCGCGCCGATGGACCAGATCATGCGGGCTTGCGAGACAATGGCAAATCTGATGTATCCGTCCAAGATCATCGGGATCGCGATGAACAGTCGGCGAGTATCGGCGACGGAGGCAGACGACGAGCGGCGGCGGATGCGTGACAAGTATGAGCTACCGGTATGCGATGTCTTTCGACACGGGGCGGACGACTTGGTGGCGGCCGTGGAAAAATTAAAATCGGAACTCATTCGGTGAAACTAGAACTACACAAATTCGATCTGCCGCTCCGCCATACATTTACGATTTCACGCGGATCGGTAGACGTGCAGGAAACGTTGATTGTCGCGTTGCACGATGGACAGTATTGTGGCTACGGCGAAGCGACAACGAATTCGTATTACAGCGCGACGATTGAGTCGATGAGTTCCGCACTGCACGGTCTGGCAGCGATGCTCGCGGATTGGCAGTTCACAACACCCGATGAATTATGGACCGCAGCCAGTGTTCCATTGGCCGACAACCCATTTGCGCTCTGTGCGTTGGACCAGGCCGCTCATGACTTGTGGGGAAAACGAGCGCAGGCACCCGTGTACCGGCTGTGGGGCTTGGACACCAACTGCGTCCCGCATTCCAATTTCACGATCGGTATCGACACCGTAGAGAAGATGGTCCGCAAGTTGCAGGAGGTACCAGATTGGCCGATCTACAAGATCAAGCTCGGGACCGATCACGACCTGCAGATCATTCGGGAATTGAGAAAGCACACGAATGCGGTGTTCCGCGTCGACGCCAATTGCGCCTGGACTGCCGACGAGACTATTTCCAATTCGTATTTATTGCGAGACCTGAACGTCGAGTTTATCGAGCAGCCGTTGAAGGCCGAGCATTGGCAGGAAATGCGACGCGTGCGCGCCGAGTCGGCGTTACCGGTGATCGCCGATGAAAGCTGCATCGTGGAGGCAGACGTCGATCGCTGTGATGGTTTGTTTCATGGGGTCAACATCAAGCTCGTCAAGTGTGGTGGGATGACACCCGCGCGGCGAATGATAACTCGGGCCCGTAAGCTCGACATGAAGGTCATGATTGGCTGCATGACTGAATCAACGGTCGGTATCTCGGCCATCGCTCAACTGCTTCCGTTGCTCGACTACGTCGATATGGACGGTGCCGCGTTACTGGCCCGTGATATTGCCACCGGTGCCAAGGTCGAACGCGGTCGCTGTATCTATGCTCCCGAAAATGGCAACGGAGTCCAACTCTTAACCTGATCTGTCGCGTGTCGGCAGCTTTCCGCCTGTGAGGTAATCCATGAAGCGCATCCTTTGGCTCGCCATCGCGTTGGCGTCGATAATCGCGGCAGCCGTTACCGATGTGACAGGGACCGCCGCGGCCGCTGTTGACATCGAATTGCAGCAAGCGCTGTTGCCAATTGTTGACGCGCATCCCGGTAAAGTCGCGGTAGCCGTAAAGAACCTCAAGTCGGGAGACACCTGGCAGTACAATGGCGACCAGCCGATGCCGACGGCCAGCATGATCAAGTTCCCGATTATGGTCGAAGCGTACCGGCAGGCAGGTGCGGGTCAATTGGATCTGCAGAAGATGCTGACGCTCAACGAAGAGGACAAAGTACCTGGTTCAGGAATCTTGACGACGCATTTTTCGGCTGGCACGCAGTTGTCGCTGCGAGATGCGATCCAGTTGATGATTGTGTACTCGGACAACACCGCAACCAACCTCGTCATCGACCAACTTGGTTTGCCGGCGACGACCAAGCAGATGGAGCAGCTGGGACTGGTGCATACGAAGCTGCATTCGAAGGTGTTCCGTCGGGATACATCGATCGATATGGAACGCAGCAAGACATTTGGTTTGGGAAGCACGACAGCCAATGAAACGCTCGACTTATACGAATGGTTGATTGGCGGCAAGCTGGCGAACGAGTCGAGCACGGCAGCAATGCTCGAACATCTATACGGTTGCAGTGACCGCGGAATGCTCTGTCGCGAATTGCCGGCAACGACAAAGGTTGCCCACAAGTCGGGATCGGTATCGGCATCGCGCGGTGATGGAGGAATTATCGCCACACCGGCCGGAGAATTGATCGTGGTCGTATTGACGACGGACAACGAAGACCAATCTTGGGCGACTGAAAACGCGGCGGAGCGGCTGATTGGCCAAATCGCCGGCATTGTGTACCGGCGTTACAACGACGACGTTGCTGCCGATCCCGACGCTCCCCCTGCCCCACTGGGCGTCGGTTCTGGCGGTTATCTGGTCGAGGCGTTGCAGCGCACGTTGAATGCGCGGCTGCAACCGTCGCCGGATCTTGGAGTGGACGGGGACTTCGGTCCCGCGACGGAACGGGCGGTGAAGCAATTCCAGCGGCAGCAAAAGCTGCCGGAAACTGGACGAGTCGATGAGGCCCTATGGCAAGCGTTGAGTCCACTGATCACGGAGGACGCACCAGTGCCAGCGCCCTCGGTCGTTAATGCCGAGGCGCTTACCAAGCAGCCTGCTGATTCGTTGGATGGCATGCCATTTGTAACGTGCAAAGCGTGGGCCATCGGCGACAGGGAAACGGGCGAGTTGTTATGGAGTGATCACGGCGACCTTCCACGAGATCCGGCGAGTGTCACCAAGATCATGACGGCTTACGTCGTACTACAGATGGCAGCCGAAGATGCGACGATTCTGGACGAGACGGTCACATTCTCGGCGCGTGCCGATGCGACCGAGGGTTCGACATCCGGTCTACGGACTGGCGAGAAGGTATCCATGCGCGAGCTATTGTATGGACTGCTGCTTCCGTCCGGGAACGACGCATCGGTGGCACTCGGGGAACATCTCGGCGTCCGGCTTGTCCATGTGGGAGGTGGATCGAGCCCTCAAGACGCCGGCGGACCGGCCGATCCCCTGGATGCCTTCATTGCCCGCATGAATGCCGTCGCGAAAGAATTGGGGATGCGTAACACTCGCTATCGAAATACGCACGGGCTAACGGACGAAGACCACCAGACAACGGCCGCTGACATGTTGAAGTTAACGGCAGCCGCCATGAAGGACCCCTTGTTTGCCGAGGTTGTGCAAACCCGTCAGCGGGGGGCTACCGTAACCGGTGAAAGTGGTTACCAGCGAAACGTGCTGTGGAAGAACACGAATCGGCTGTTGGGAACCGAGGGCTATCAAGGGGTAAAGACGGGTACTACCAACGCCGCAGGCGCTTGCCTGGTTTCCTGTGGCCAAAAAGACGGAAGACACCTTATTGTCGTCGTGCTCGGGGCCGCCAACTCCGATGCGCGCTATGCCGACTCGCGCAATCTCTATCGTTGGGCCTGGCAACAGTTGGCAAAGGAAGGGAATCATTAATGCCCGACCATCCGTACGGCTGGCTCAGTTTGCTGCCGCCGATGGCGGCGATTGTGTTGGCGATCATTACGCGGCGCGTCGTCCTTTCGCTGCTGCTCGGGCTCTTCGTTGGTGCGCTCGTTACCAGTGCGGGCAACCCGATCGCGGCCGTGGGTGACACCGTGGAAATCCATCTGTGGAACACCCTCGTTCAAGAGGGCAAGTTGCGAGTGATGTCGTTTACCGTGTTGATGGCGGCGATGATCGGCGTCATCGATCGCACCGGAGGGATGCAGGCGTTGATTTCGCTCGTATCTCCTTGGGCTCGCAATCGACAGCGAGGTCAGTTGACGACATGGATGCTGGGGCTGGTCATTTTTTTCGACGATTATGCCAATACGATTCTGTTGGGCAATACCTTGCGGCCGTTGTGCGATCGGCTGCGAATCTCACGCGAAAAGCTGGCATACATCGTCGATTCCACTGCCGCACCTGTCGCGGGACTGGCACTGCTTTCAACCTGGGTGGCAGTTGAAATCGAATACGTGCAACTTGGCTTGAACGAGCTGAACACTAACCATGGTTTAGGCGCGTTTGCCTTGTTCGTCAACAGCTTACCGTACCGCTTTTACGTCATCATGGCGTTGTTGTTCGTCCCGATGACGGCATTGTTGGGACGTGACTTCGGTCCGATGCTGCAAGCCGAGCGGCGTCGGTTGCGAAGCGACAAGCCCGATGAAAAACACTTGCTGCTAACTCCCGAGACCACGGGAGATGACCTAGGCCATCGGAATGGCCGTTGGTATAACGCGGTCATTCCGCTGGCAATCACCATCGTTGTCGTCATGTGGTTTATTTATGCGACGGGAACCGACGCTGTCGCCAATCGACTACGGGTGGAACAAGTTGATTCGACGAGCTCGGATGGGGCGTCACGGTGGCAATATGTGTTTGATGTCTTTGGCGAGTCCGATTCGGCGGCGTCCATGCAACGTGGTGCATTGTCGGGGCTGGTAGTCGCGGGCCTACTGGCGATGATCATTCAACGCATGACGCTGCAACAAGTCGTCCAAGCAGCGGGAGCCGGCGCAAAAGTTGTCCTACCGGCGCTGGCGATTTTGTGGCTGGCATCTTCCATGTCGCGAATGACCGGCAGCAAATCGTATGAAGATCAAAAACCGTCGCAACCGTATGAGTTTGCATCGCATCGTTTGTATACCGGTGAGTATTTACAGGCCAAGATCACCGGACAAATGCCGGGCACCGCTTCATCCGACGCAACCGAAGACCACGCGAAGGCACGGGCAGAAACACTTCGCAAATTGCTGCCTACCATCGTCTTCGTGCTCTCTGGGTTTGTTGCCTTCTGTACTGGCACAAGCTGGGGTACGATGGGCATCCTGTTGCCCATGACGGTGAACTCAACATACACTGTGCTGTCGATTACTCAGGGAGTTGTGGCCCCCAGTGACCCGATCTTGCTGTGCACGATTGGGGGGGTGCTGGCAGGTGCGGTATTTGGTGATCACTGCTCGCCGATTAGTGACACGACCGTGCTCTCCTCGCAAGCCAGCGGATGCGATCACATCGCACATGTGATAACGCAACTTCCCTACGCGATGGCCGTAGCAGCGATTGCCGTTGTGTTGGGTACGCTGCCCATTGGCTGGGGAGTGTCCGTGTGGGTCGCGGGACCGCTGCAGGTTGTCACCCTTTGGGTACTGTTACGAATGGTTGGAGGAAAAGTCCAGCAGGAGACACTCGATGCGAACAATCATCCTTAGGCCTTGCCGTCCCCATCTTCACTGGACGCTTTCGCTGTCGATGTTGTGCGTGGCCGGTCACAGTTTTCATGCAGAGGCCCAACAACCGACCAACATTATTGTGAGCGAACAGGCACAACGAATCCATCAGTCGGCAATCCTGATCGATGGACACAATGATCTGCCTTGGGCGATCCGCAAGGAAGGAATGCCCAGCTTCCAGCAATTCGATATCGCTCAACCGAAACCGCAACTGCAAACCGACATCCCGCGCCTGCGGTCCGGTGGCATGGGTGCGCAGTTCTGGTCCGTCTACGTGCCGAGCGACACGACCAAGACCGGCAAAGCGCTGCAAACGACGCTCGAACAGATCGACCTTGTGCACCGCATGATCGAACACTATCCCGACACTTTTGAACTGGCGAGAACCAGCCATGACATTCGACGTATTCGCGCCGAGGGAAGAATTGCCTCGTTGATTGGCGTCGAGGGAGGTCACTCGATTGAGAATTCGCTGAATGTCCTGCGGCGGCTACACGAATTGGGTGCGGCCTACATGACGTTGACTCACAGCGATACGCTGGCCTGGGCCGATTCGGCTACCGACACGTCCCAACATGGCGGCCTGACACCGTTCGGCGAAGCAGTCGTTCGAGAGATGAACCGGCTGGGGATGCTTGTCGATATCTCGCATGTCTCCGTCGAGACAATGGAGGACGCCTTGCGGGTCTCGCAAGCGCCGATCATTTTTTCCCATTCGTCGGCACGGGCATTGGCCGATCATCCACGCAATGTGCCCGATGCGATCTTGAAGCAAACCGCCATCAATGGGGGCGTCGTCCTGGTGAATTTCTATCCCACGTTTATTGTGCCAGCGGCGGTCGATCGATGGAAAAAGCGAGAATCGATGCGAAATGGACTGCGAGTGTCGCTCGACGACGCCTCCATCGAGCAAAAACTGGCCAATTGGGATACGGCCAACCCGATCCCGCGCGGCACGATCCTCGATGTGGTCGATCACATCGGACATATTGCGATGGTGGCCGGTGTCGATCACGTGGGAATAGGATCAGACTTTGACGGTATTGGAGCCGTGCCGGTCGGACTGGAAGACGTATCTCACTTCCCGCGAATCACGCAGTTGCTGCTGGACCGTGGTTTTTCGGAGTCCGACATTCGCAAGATTTTGGGTGAGAACGTGCTACGAGTGATGACGCGGGCCGAAGCGGTGGCCAAGGAGCTGCAAAACTGATAGACGTGGCGAGAGAATTCCAATAAATTGTGATCGCTGACGAATTACGATCGAAGCAGGGATTTCTATTCATCAACCGCGAGGCGCAATGAGTAAAGCAAAGCTGATCCCGCCGCTATGGGACGTACCGCGTGAGTTCCACGAGCGACTGGGAGATCGCCCGGGTCGGCAACGCGTCATGTTGTCGGACGGGCACCTGTTTTTTGTCCTTCACGCACCTCCTCAACCCGACGAAACGACGCGTACGGCGCGACTGTTTTGGCGCAAGCCCGACGGCAGCTGGCAATCGACACAGACAGGCAACGGTCTGGCTGCATTCGAAGCACATATTGAGGATTTTGGCAAGCAAGTTGATAGTTGCGACGTCATGGAGCATGCGGCGGCTACCGCAAAGGAATACTACAAGGTCTTGGAACGTATCAGCCCGCTCAAGCGAGCATCCGCGAATCTGCATCATGTCTTGGAAGAAGCGCGTCGATTGTTACCCGAGGATCGTAACATTATCAACTTGCGAGACCAGGCGTACGACGTTTCGCGGACCGCAGAGTTGCTCTACGATGCTACTCGCAATGGCATGGAACTGGCACAAACACGCCGGGCCGAAGAGCAGGCGGCAGCCAGCATGGCGATGGCGAGCTCGGCGCATCGTTTGAATCTGCTGGCGGCTTTCTTCTTTCCACTCGCCACGCTGACAGCTGTCTTTGGAATGGAATTGAATTCTGGCTGGGAAACGAAATACACGCCCTGGCCATTTCTCTTCGTGGTTTTTGCGGGGCTGATGGCAGGGGCGATCTTGGGGGCATTCGTGGCACAACGGCCGAAGAAGTGAAGACCATTCGGCCACAAATATGGCACATGACCGAATACCTCGCGGTTCGAGGTATTCGGCACCGCCTAAACGTGAACGCCTATCACATTAGATTCGAACAAACCCAGTGTCAACGATCAACGTGTAATTGTCGTTGGTCTGGCCGTTCTTGCCAATAACTCTGATATCGAACCGAAGACGCTCGCCGTTGGGGCCATGGAGCGCAACACCTGCCAGCGACACTTCCTCCGAGTTGCCCGTTCCTGTCGACTTGCCGACCAGTGCTCCAGTCGAATCGTATACATACAGGTCAAGATCCCCTTGACTATGGTCAAACCCAATGCGAACGGAACTTGCAGCGGTTCCAACCGCGATATTCTCCGCTGCAAAGTAGAACCAGTCGGGATCGCGCAGCACCAGGTTTGACAACGTCGCTTTGCTGACCAGCGGAAGACCGTTCAGCGTAACCGATGCTGCCGTGGCCTTCGTATCGTTGTTTTCAAAAGGATCGTCGAACTCGTTCTCGATGACAATCTTATAGCTGAAATTCTTCTGACCAAAAACGCGCAATTGAACGTCGAGCGTCCCAAACCCCGATAACGAAATCACTTCGTTATTGGTCGCGCTCGTCGAACTTCGCAGTTTTATGCCGTTCAGATAGAGTTCGGCATCCAAGTTCCCCTGCGCGTGATTGAATTGTATCGTTACCTTCGCATCGACCGTGGCAGGGTTTGCCAGACGGAACGTGTACCAATCGTTGGCGTCGTGCAACGCGAGTTGACCGATTGTCTTTTTGTCGCCGACGACCCCCAGACTGCGGGCGCCCGCCAACGAGTCGTTATTCTCAAAACGATCGTCGATACGAAAATCGAGTGAGTAGCGATCGTTCGTCGCGCCATTCCGCCCGGTCACTCGGAGGAAATAGGTTCCCGCTGTAAGTCCCCCTAAACCCAAGATCTCATTGTTTGTGTTCGAAACGGATTGCTTGATCAATTGACCATTGCTGTTATAAAGTGCCGCATCGAGATTGCCGCTATTGTTGGCGAACAACACCCGCAATTGCTCACTGGATAACATCTTGCGGTTAATACGGAATTCGTACCAATCCGCGGCGTCTTTCAAGGCAAGATTCGATATCCGAGATGGTCCATTGATCAAACCCAAATCGGCAGCATTGGCGCGAGTATCATTCGGCTCATACTTGTCGTCACTGAGAAAACGCAACGAATAGTTCATGTTCGTGTCGCCATTGAAGCCTGTGACTCGCAAGAAATACAACCCCGCCGGCAATCCCTCGAGACTGATCGTTTCATTGTTGGTCGACGAATTAACGGTGCGAATGTGCTGACCCGATCCATCGTACAACGACGCTCGCAAGTTTCCTTGAGCGTGTTGGAACAATACAACCACCTTCTCACCAGCCTCACCCACGTGTTCCGTCGTGAAGCGATACCAGTCGGCATTGTCGTTGAGCGACAATTGGTTGAAGTTGCGAGTTGTCAAGATGGTGCCCAACTTCGCGGCCGACGCGCGAGTGTCGTTGGGCTCGTATCGATCGTCCGATAGGCTTGCACCGGTTACCCCGTTAGCAGCGACATCGCTGGCCAATTGCTCGGACGCAATCGCGGCGTCGGCGGCGGCGACAAACACCGGTTGTAGGGCACCCGATGCCACTGGCACAAAGACGCTCGTCAGCATGGAACGAGGCTCGAGCTGTTCCGAGCGAAGTGGACTGACGGATCTCTTTCTGTATTGCATTCTGTATGGCGCTCGCATTTAACACACCCCCCACAATAAGTACCTGACGGGCCCATTGTAGGTCGGGGGAATTCAAATGCAAGCGTCAGTGGAGACAATTATGGCCCGGCCAAACGCCAGAGGTCACGGCACGTACACCGATGCCTGGCCGGGGATGCGAGGATCATGAACGGGCCAAAGCTGACCGTTGGATTTCCAGCCAATGGCCTGGGTGACACCGGCGGAGTGGAGTGGCAGGACGTCGATCACGTGCCCGAATTGTTTCAAGCGCTGGATGATTGTTGCGTCCATGGAATGTTCGACCATCAATTTGTCAGGAGACCATTGATGATGGATTCTTGGCTGGGCGATTGCCTCGTCGAGCGGCATTTGCAGATCGATCGTGCGGACGATGGCCAACAGGACTTGCGTGATGATCTTCGGTCCGCCAGCGGCACCGACAGTGAGAACAGGTCGACCGTCTTTCAGAACAATCGTCGGGCTCATGCTCGAAAGAGGTCGTTTGCCGGGAGCGACGGCATTGTTTATCGCACCTACGAGTCCAAAGAAGTTGGGAACACCGGGAAAGACGGAAAAGTCGTCCATTTGATTATTTAGCACAACGCCGGTACCCGGGACCACCACCTTCGAGCCAAACGACGTATTGACGGTGGCGGTAATGGCGACCCAATTCCCAAGCTTGTCGGCTGCTGCCACGTGCGTCGTATGGCGTTCGAACAGATCGGATTTCCATTGTGGCGGTTCGCCGTGTTCCGGCACTGGCGTCGCACGATCGACGTTGATCCGCTGGGAAAGGAGGCGCCCGTATTCTTTGTCAATCAGGCCGCGTGGGACATCCGCAAAGTCGGCATCCCCCAACCAATAAGCTCGGTCGGCGAATGCCAGTTTCATGGCTTCGGCGATAACATGCAGCAGTTGCACCGGATCTCGCTGATGCATGGCGCGCAAATCAAATGGTTCCAGAATGTTGAGCATTTCCGCTACGTGCACGCCACCGGAACTGGGTGGTGGAAAACCGATGACGTCGTAACCACGGTAATTCGTCACGATCGCGTCGCGCGTCTTGGCCTCGTAGTTTCCGAAGTCGTTCGCGGTGATCATGCCTCCATTTTTCGACATCCATTCCGACACAGCCTGCGCCACTGGACCTCGATAGAAATAGTCCGGTCCCTGTCGTGCGATCCCTCGGTACGTTTGGGCCAAATCCGGTTGTTTGAGCAATTCGCCTTCGCCATAAGGATGGCCGTTCGGCTTGAAGTATATCGCCTTCGAAGCGGAAAACTGCATGAGTTTATCGGCGGTCGATGCCAGACGCCGGGCGGAGACGGAATCGAGTGGAAATCCGTTTTCGGCGATCTGAGCGGCCGGTTCCAAGAGTTCGGCGAAGCTCAAGTTTCCGTGCCGCCTGAGTGCGCGGTAATACGCCGCGATCGCACCGGGAACACCGGTTGCCAATGGCCCCGTTTCGCTCAGCCCTGCTTGTGGTTTTCCATCGCGAAGAAACATGTTTTCATGAGCCGCGGCGGGCGCCGTTTCGCGACCATCGATGGCAAATGCGGTACCGTCGGCGCGATGGATGAGAATGAAGCAGCCGCCACCGATGCCTGAGTTGTGTCCGTCGACCACGCCCAACGTCAAAGCCGCTGCCACCGCGGCGTCGATGGCGTTGCCACCGCGTTGGTACGCACCTAAGCCAGCTTCGGTCGCTAACGGCTGAACGGTAGCAATTGCGCCGGCTTCCACGGCAATTGGTGCGTCGGCCGCCTGCCAGGCAACAGAAGTATTCGGCCATGCCGAGTGGCACAAACTCATCAGTAGTATCAAGAAGCAATTTCGTGGCAACGGACCGTTTGCCTCGCCAAATTCGTATACTTTGTTCTAGTACCCTTTTCCGATCGCTCGCCATGAGTATCCATTCTACCTCACCACACGTCAAGTAATCGGTCCATACGGGTGCTGTTTGCCAATGGCCCGGTGTCCCGCGACAACCGCAGGTGGTGGCAAAGTCATGGGTGACGCGCCCATGCGCACCTGCTAAATCGAGACCCGATTGTCTGACACATATACGGCATGGCGGGTTGGCAAACAGAACTAGGCCCTGACAAGATCTCGCCTGAATTCTTATGGAGCCGGATCCACCTAAGGATTTTGCTGATTGCAGGCATCCGCCGTGGTTTTGTTAGTTGCTTTACACCATGGTTGACCTTAGCCGAAGACGAGCTGCAACTTTCGATTGCCGAGCCAAGCCATTCTTGGTTCTTTCGAAGGAAAACCGCCCGTCATCAACGACAGCTTGTGCGCTCGTTTTTGGAACTGCACCACGACAGGTTTATCTTCACTAGATATTTGCTCCTTCGCGTCGACGAAATCTCGGAAGATATACTTGGAGCTGGCGGACGCATACCCGTTGCCAATGCACTGGCCGAGATAGCGGCAAAGGCTACTCACCATCAAAGTAAACGGAAGATCGCAATTGACTTTTGGTGCCATGGCGGATGAGAGGGCGTCCATTTGAAAGTGGCGTACACCGTCTTCAATGATATCGACCAACATTTCGATCGGATGCTCGGTCGAGGACTCGCGGAATGAAGAGTCTCTAGGAAATAGAAGACGCCTTCACCAAGCCAAAAAGCAAAAGAAATACGTTTTAATCGCTGGCGTATTTCCTTGCGCTGTTGGACGCCTGGATGTTAGAGGGTCCAGAAACTGAGCCGTAAGTCAACGCCAAAACCACAAGAAAAAAAGTAA
>JAGQPD010000499.1 GCA_020426865.1 Planctomycetales bacterium | reverse complement strand
TGGGATGCTAGCCGTGGGAATCCCGCAGTACCGGCTTCCGCGCGACTTGATTGCGGCGGCAGTCGTGCCCAACACGCCAATGCCCGAGATGGGACTTGCGGACGGAGAAGCACACGACCTGGCCGCTTACATGATCAGTCTGAAACGCAAGTCGGCACCGGCGCCGACGAAGCAGTTGGCGAACGTGCATGTAACAGGCGATTGGCAAAATGGCCAGCTCCTTTACCAGGGGATGTGCGCCAGTTGCCATGGGCCAGACGCGCAGGGTGCGATTGGTCCTCAGCTTGTCAATCCAGTGTTTCTGGAGACTGTTAGTGATGCGACGCTCATGGAATGGATCAGTCAGGGTCGCGTTGGGACTCAAATGAGGCCGTTTCTCCGTGGCCTCCAAGGGGCAGCGGAATTGTCGCGTCATCAGATCGAGGACATCGTAACTTACCTGCGGTATCGGACCGGAAAGCCGTCAACGGATGGACAACAGATTGGGTTGGGTTATGCGCCGCGAGGTCGGGTGCTGTTCGCACGTGCATGTGCAGGTTGTCACGGTCCGGAGGGTGAAGGGGCCAACGGCCCGGCAATTCGCAGCCCGGCGTTTCTCGCTGCCGCATCGGACGGTTTCCTAAGGGCGACCATCGTGTTGGGACGAGATGGCACCGAGATGCGATCGATGGGGCATCATGGTGGCGGCATTGTGGAATTTCGCCCATGTTCGGCAGTGGAGTCCCGACGTTCGTCCACTCCGCCGCACGGAACCGCTCGAGAATCAGGAATCGACGGCGCACACTGCCGCCACGTCGAAGAACACGTCACCGACAAACGGCCATTTGAAATGAGGAGATAGTTCATGGGTATTCGACGCGGACTAGAAGAATTTGATCGTCGACGCTTTATGCAAATGGCAGCCGCGACTGGCGTTGGAGTCGCCGCCACGACCTGTTTTCCGGACGAGTACATTCAGGCATTGAATGCCGCGCCATCGGCAAGTCCTGCGGGTGTCAAATTGCTACAAGCGGCGTGTCCCTATTGTGGGGTCGGGTGCGGAACGTTGATCAAGGTCGAAGACGGGAAAGTGGTCGGTATGGTTCCCGACAAGAAGCATCCCACCAACAAGGGCATTCAATGCATCAAAGGGCTCAACGCGCATGAGCCAATCTACAAGGACCGTCTGCTCAAGGTGCTGGTACGCAAGGAGATGAGTGATCCGTTGAAGGGACACATTTCGAGCACCAAGGGCCGTTTCGACGATGACGTATTCGTGGAGATGCCGTACGATGAGGCGGAGGAACTGGTTGCGGACAAGATTGCCGAGATCATTAAGGCCAAGGGGGGGAACTCCATCGCCTTGACGGGCAGTGGACAACTCACGATGGAGGCCCAATGGATCGAGAATTTGCTGATGAAGGGGATCATTCAAAGCAATTCGATCGAGGCGAACGCCCGCATGTGCATGACGTCGGCGGTGACTGGATACTTCCACAGTTATGGCAGCGATGCCCCGCCCACCAGCTACGAGGACATTGAGGAGGCGGACTTTATTACATTTTGGGGTCACAACGCGCGCGAAGCGCATCCGATTCTATTCTGGCGTGTGGCCGACCACAAACAGAAGAACGACATTCCGACGCTCGTCTCCGACCCGCGCCGGACCGGCACTGTCATCGGCCTTGAAGATATCAACCCGCGAAATAGCCACCACTTTGCCACACTCAATGGTGACATTAGCTATCTCAATGCCATCGCCCATGCTTTGATTACGAAGTACCCAGACGCATGCATGCCAGAATCGTGGCTCGCAGAGAACGTTGAGGGATATCAGGACTATATCACTGGCATCCGCGAGCGATACTCACCGGAACAAGTCGTCGAGCGATTGAAACTGCTGGACCGAGGCCGAGTGACCGTGGAGCAGATCGAAAAAGTAGCTCGGCTTTGGGCAGCCGCATCGGTGAAAGGACGCCAGCGAGGACGGGGCGGCGTGCAGACCTTTTGGGGCATCATCCGTTCGATCAAGATCAAGCGTCAGCGTGCAATGGCACGTGTTGCGTTCGACCACCACAATGGCACAGACCAGTCTTCTGCTACACTCGTTAAATTGCAACAATAGAGAACGATCGTGAAGACAATATTTAGGATCTTCTTGCCCTATTCACTGCTCTTCGGGATCATCATTGCGATCTTCGCATCTCATGTTCGGCCAAAGGACGAAACGTTTGTTGACGAAGCCATGAACCGCGTGACATCCGCGAGCACTGAGCTAAGTCGCGCGAGCCAACCGCAGCACACATCGGTCCACCCCGCCGGCAACTCGGAGCGGCTTGATCCGGTTTGTCACATGGAAGTGGCCTCCACGTGGGGTTTTTCCGCGAGGTATCAAGATAAGGTCTACCACTTTTGCACGAGTGCATGTCGTGACCGATTCGTGACGTCGCCGGAGGACTTTCTCGGCGACCGCTGTGTCGTCTGTAGTGAGCGAGTCGATCGATCCCAAGCGGTGACGGCGACCTACTTGGGAAAGACCTATTTCCTATGCAGCCCGCAGCACCGATCGGAGTTCAAGTCGGACGCGGCGACGTTTTTCATGCACACCATGTGGGGAATCCCACCGTGGATGTACTACCTGTCGATAGGCTTTGTGATGATCGTCAGTTTCGGTGTTTTTGAGGGGCTCGGCCCAAAGAGCATCGCGTTGGCAGCGGTAACGCCACTTTTTCCAGCACTTCGGCCGACGGCCTTCGAACCGAACGTGGTCACTAACCACGCCGACCGTATCGACTTGCTTGGCAACCGCCTGTTCCGCTGTGTCCTACTATCTCGGCAGAGGGACGAATTCTTCCACGTCGTCGAGCTACCGTGAGTATTTTGTACGCTATGCTTACGCCCTGTTGCCGATCGCGCTATTCTATCATTTGGCCCACAATCTCGAGCATCTGTTGATGGAAGGTCCGAAGGTAATCTCACTGATGTCAGATCCATTCGGATGGGGATGGAACCTGTTTGGTACACTCGCCTGGCGCGTGCCGCCATTGGTATCGCTCGATATTCTTTGGATCTTGCAGGTGCTGCTGGTGTTGGTTGGGCACGTATATAGTCTATGGGTTGCCAATCGGACAACTCAAAACATGTTTGCGAATCGTCGTGCGGCAATTCGCAGTCAATTGCCGATACTCGCCGGGATGATTGCCTTCAGCATCTTCAGCTTATGGCTGCTCAAACAGCCGATGGAGATGCGGACGTCAGCAATGTGAGCGTCGATTGGCGCAACCAAAATGACTGGGCAGGCCAGTCGCCCAGTCATGGACTGGCACTACTTTGAAGGACAACAAGCCGCGAATGAAGCAGATCTCGCATCTACAGATTTGTTTGTGCAAAAACATCAAACCATCCCTCTCCTCGCTCTCCTCTCTCGCT
>JAGQPD010000498.1 GCA_020426865.1 Planctomycetales bacterium | reverse complement strand
TGGACCGAAACGACCCCGGCGCACAATACGGAACGAATAATACCGATTCTTTACTTCGTCTTCGGAAATCTCGCCAACCCCGTGGGCAACGTCGTGTTTCCAGGTCACGTACTGAAAGTATTTTACGGCCTCCATTTCGTAGTCCACGAAGTTGCGGTGTTCAGCGTACCGATTCCAGGCAAACAATAAGGCGAACAACAGAATCATCGCACCCAATGCCGTGCTCATGATTGATACCGGGCGTTTGCGGACCCAGCGAATGATTCGCTTGTAACGCGGAGTAGGCGCAATTAAGGGCGGCTCCCCATCTAAAAACCTCCGCAAGTCAGTCGCCAAAGCTGACGCGTTCTCGTATCGCTCGTCGGGTGTTTTACGTAGGCACGCGGAACATATAGCTGCCAAGTCACGTGGAATGTCAGCGCGTAAAGATCGCACCGGAGTCGCATCGGTGGCAGTGATATTGCGAATGAGTTCTACGTGAGTATCACCGCCGAAGGGTCGTTTACCAGTTAACAATTCGTAGAGCATAACACCGAGCGCATGCACGTCAGTGGCCGGCCCAATCTTACCGATCTGACCCCGTGCTTGCTCAGGGGCCATATACGCAGGAGTTCCCATGACATCGCCGGTTGACGATAGATTCGCCCCAGCATCCAAGTTTTTCGCCAACCCAAAATCTGCCACCTTTGGTTGACCGTCACGCGTCACCAAGACGTTGGCGGGCTTAAGATCTCGGTGCACGATGCCGATTTGATGTGCGCTTCCCACAGCACTGGCCAGCTTTTCGATAAGCTCAGCCGCCTCCCTCGCGCTCAGAGGGGAGCGGTCGATGACCGCCCGCAAATCACCCCCGTCGACGAACTCCATCGCATAGTAAGGGCGGCCATCGTGTTCGCCTAAGTCCAACACCTGTACGACATTGGGATGTTTAAGCTGAGCAACGTATTCCGCCTCACGCATGAATCGTGCTCGCGACGTTGCACTTGCATGAGCACCGCTCAATACCATCTTCAGCGCCACCACTCGATTCAACGACAGTTGCCGCGCGGCATAGACAACGCCCATACCGCCACGACCTAATTCTTCTAGGAGTTCGTATCCGCGAACTGATACGGTCGGCAGCTTGGTGTCCCGAATGTCCGATCCAGCCCTTGACATAAACGATTCCGAACCGCTTTCGTGCGTCGCTGGTGATGAATTCGGATAGATAACGGTTTCATACGGGTCGCTTGCCCCGGCAGATCGTGCGTCGTCGTCGCTGCGTGGCGGGGTCGTGGCATCCTCGATATCGCGTTTCGCGTCATCTCTCGAAGGTTCCATTTGGTGGTCTGCCATTGCGATTGCCTATTCAGCGAGGAGTCACTCTCCGAGTGACGTTTGCTGAACGGCCAAAATGCCGCCAGGTATTGGAAGATACTTGTCAGTTCGACTACAACGTTAGGCTCGAGAAAGTACTCTTTGTACACAACGCACGCCACGGCCTCCACTAGTGGTTCATGTGTTTATATATATGCTTTTCTTCGGTGGAAAAGCTTTGCAGGAGTTAGGAATCGTGGATTGCCCGGCCCCGTCATTGTTGATGGGATCTTTGGTACTACCGGTTTGCCGTGGCACTTACTGTTGTCTAAAATCGATGCCATTACGAAGCAGCATTTCGAGGCAAGACAATGGATACGAACCCCTACGCACCACCTGCGGATTTGAACCTGGCTCCCGATATGCTCTCGTCGGCAGAGTCAATTCGGCAGGCACATATCAAACATGAAGCGTCGATCAAATCGGTCGGGACGTTGTATTTGTTGGGGGCCATCTTGATCTTGGTCGCCTGCGGTGCCGCGACCTATGCGATGATGTCGGACGTCGACCTCACGACGAGTCCAGATGCGATTGCGGCGATGATCATGGGAGTGATCTACCTGTCGCTTGCTGGATTGCAAATCGCTGCCGCCATCGGATTGTGGAAGCTGAAGTCATGGGCCCGCTGGGTGTCGGTAGTGATCTCTGCGCTCGGGTTACTTGCGTTCCCAATCGGGACGTTGATCAACGGTTACATTCTGTACCTACTGCTCTCACAAAAGGGAAACGTCGTTTTTTCCGCCGAGTATAAACGGGTGATTGAGGCGACGCCGCACGTAAAATACCGCACGTCGAAAATCGTGATTGCGTTTTTGATTTTTTTGGTGTTGTTGTTCGTGTTGATCTTTGGCGTCGCCATCATTGGCAGCGTCATTGGCGCCCCGACTGCCATCTGATCGCCATTGTTCCAACGAGAGAATCATGACATCGAAATGGAATCGGCGCCAGCTGTTGCGTGGGATCGTCGCAGTTCCCGCTCTGGCTTTTGCCGACCGAGCTGTCGGAGCAGCAAACGTACCGGTTGTCAGCGTGGCTGGGGCAACTGACTCAGAAACCACGGCGATCATCGGCCACGTGAGCGAGTTCATGCAGCGGTACTCCGTGCCCGGCATGTCGCTGGCGATGACCCATGCCGGACAGCTCAAGTTGCTCGTGTGTGCCGGGTTCGCTAATCGAGAATCTCTGGAACAGATTACGCCCCGGCATCGGTTTCGTGTCGCCAGTGTCTCCAAACCGATCACGAGTATGACCGTGATGAAGCTGGCAAGCGGTGGACAAGTCAATCTGGAACAACGCGTGTTTGGTGACGACGGGGTACTTGGGTATGGCGACGACATCGCGGCATTGGGCGACGAGAATGGCCAGCGACTGAAGTCCATTACCATCCGACACTTGCTGGAACACACGGCCGGCGGGTGGGGCAATCAAACTCGCGATCCCATGTTTACCGACGATGCCCTCGATCTTGACCACGAGTCACTCATCCGCTGGACGTTGGCAAATCGGCCACTCGAACATCCGCCCGGCACACACTACGCCTACTCAAATTTCGGATACTGCTTGGTCGGTCGGATCGTAGCAAAAGCAGTCGGCCGGCCGTACGAATCCGCTGTGCGGTCGACGATACTTGATCCGCACGGCTTGCACGATGCGACATTCCAGATCGGCGGCAACTCGCTGGATGATCGACAAGAACTCGAGGTTGTCTACTACGGCCAGAATAGCGACCCCTACGGTCGCCGCATGAATGTTCGACGGATGGACGCACACGGCGGCTGGGTTGCCTCACCCACGGACCTGGTGCGATTGGTTAACCGTGTTGACGGATTTCCCGGGCAACCCGACCTATTATCACACGACTGGATCCGCACCATGACCACCCCGTCAACCGCCAATCCCAACTACGCAAAGGGCTGGGCCGTGAATAGCTCGAACAACTGGTGGCACATGGGCAGTTTTACCGGAGGAAGCTCGATCGTCGCTCGGATCCACGATGATCATTGTTGGGCCATGACCGTGAATACTCGATCGCAGGAACCTGACTACATGCAGCAGGTCGATGCCCTCCCCTGGAAAATCCGCCGCTGCGTGACCACGTGGGGAAGCCACGATTTGTTCTAGTGTTCCACGGCTGTCCCCAGCCGTGGAACATAATAGCCGTGCAACGTGGTGTGTTATACTGTCGCCTGCACGAATTTAGTGAAGCTGCGTGATTTCTTTCGAGTTTACTGGATAGCAGAGGGTTAGCGCCAATGATCCTTTCTCGCGTTCGTTCTTCGCTCGTTATGCTCTGCCTGACCTTCTGGTCGAGTACCGCGTTGGTTACCGAAGCGCAGGTGGCGACTGGCCGTGTTGAGCCGGAAGGTGAAATCTCAGGTGGGCTACACCCCGAAATCGTGGACGTCCACCGCATCTGGGAAGCGGCTCCGCACAACGCGTTTACGGATCTTGTACATTGGAACGGCGCGTTATACTGCGCATTTCGTGAGGGTGAAGGGCACGCAGGTGATTTAGGCAAACTGCGTGTCATCGTGTCGTCAGATGGTGAACATTGGAAATCGGCCGCGTGGCTGTCGATGGAGCAGTTCGATTTGCGTGACGCCGCGCTTTCGATTACTCCCGATAACCGACTGATGGTGTTGGGCGGAGCCCAACAGCAGCGTGACGGCAAACGCGAGACAGGTACGTTTGTCAGCTTCTCCGCAGACGGTCAGCGGTTTACGGATCCACAGATCGTCGTGCCACCCGGTCGTTGGTTATGGCGCGTCTCCTGGCATGGCGACACGGCCTACGGTGTGTCCTATGGTGCGAACGATGATCAGCCCCACACGGAGTTGTTGAGCACCAAGGACGGGACCACGTACGACGTCGTGTCGCAAAACATGTTCGACCGTGGCGGTTGGCCAACGGAAGCGAGGGTACGTTTTGACAATGACGGGACCGCGTATTGTCTACAGCGTCGTGACGGCGATGACCATTCCGCCTATTTCGGCATCGCCAAGAGTCCTTACGAACAATGGCAGTGGCATGACCTCGGCGTGCGCATCGGTGGCCCGAATTTTGTGAAGATTCCCAGCGGCGATTGGATCGCGGCGGGACGCCTGTATGACGGCAAAGTGCGCACCGAGCTATTGTACCTGGACGTGGCGGCAAGACATGTCACACCCATTTTGCAACTGCCGTCAGGCGGCGATACGAGTTACCCGGGGATGTTGTGGCATGACGGAATGTTGTGGGTCAGTTACTACGCCAGCCACGAAGGAAAAACGAGCATCTATCTGGCAAGGGTCCGCTTTCCCGGCGTATGTGGAAATGTCATTGACGTGGGCAATCGGCTCGAACCGTTTGTCGATCGCCATCTTGTGTCACGGATGACGAATGCGGAACTGCGAATGCACGAACCGGTACCGGCCGAAGCGGTATTAAAGTTCGATCGCCCATGAGAAGGAGCATTCTGCGGCTACGTGACGATCATGCACGACGAGGGTCGGCTGCGAGCCTACTACCGAGGTCGTCCCATTGCGGGCCGGGACGGCACCGACGACGAGGTGACTTGTTATGCCGAAAGCTCCGACGGTGTGAACTGGACCAAACCGGATTTGGGAATCTACGAGATCCATGGGAGTCGCGAGAACAATGTTGTGTTATCCGGGGAAACCCCGGCATCGCACAATTTTTGCCCCTTCCTTGATTCCAATCCCGATGGATTGGCAAAGCAGCGTTACAAAGCATTGGGCGGAACTTCGGCGGGACTGATCGGTTACGTATCTGCCGATGGTCTGCACTGGCAGCGAATTCAAGAAACGCCGGTCTTTACCAAGGGGATCTTCGATTCGCAAAACGTAGCCTTTTATTCCGAGACAGAGCAACAATATGTGTGTTACTTTCGCACGTGGACCGAGACGGGCTATGGTGGGTTTCGCACAGTAAGTCGAGCGACGTCGAAGGATTTCCTGAATTGGTCGGACCCCGTCGCGATGACGTTCGGCGACAGGCCGTACGAGCATCTTTACACGAACCAAACCCATCCGTACTTTCGAGCACCGCACATCTATTTGGGCGTAGCTGCTCGATTCATGCCCGGGCGACAAGTTCTAAGCGCCGAAGAAGCCGTACGTATCGGTGTCGATCGCAATTATTTCAAAGACTGTTCCGATGCCGTATTGCTCAGCACACGAGGAGGAAACCGTTACGACCGTACGTTCATGGAATCGTTCGTTCGGCCCGGACTGGGGTTGGAGAATTGGGTATCGCGAACAAATTACCCTGCGTTGGGGATTGTTCCCACAGGAGACGGTCAGCTCTCGTTCTACCTGCAAAAGAATTATGGTCAACCAACATCGCATTTGAAGCGTTACACATTGCGAACAGACGGCTTTGCGTCGGTGCATGCCGGCTTTGACAGCGGTGAGATGGTGACCAAGCCAATTGCTTTTTCGGCAAAAGAGAACGTGCGCCTACGGTTGAATTTTGCCACCAGTGCTGCGGGGTCGATTCAGGTGGAATTGCAGGATTCTGACGGTCGGGCGCTGCCAGGTTTTTCGTTAGCGGACAGCCCGGCGCTCATCGGCGACGCGATTGAACGAACGGTAACATGGAACAGCGACTCGAAGCTGGGTTCGCTGGCCGGTAAACCGATACGTGTTCGATTCGTATTGAAAGACGCGGATATTTACTCGATGCAGTTTGATTGATTTGACCCGACTGTTGCAGCGACGAAGCCAAGCTGGCCAGTTTGCTCAACCAGGCGTCGGGCAATCTGGTCATTCCCGCTGGTCGCTACGAATTTGGGGAGCGCTTGAGATCGAAAACGACCAACTGAATATCGTCATGGGGCGCGAGGAAGACGATCGGACACGCACGATTGCGATCATTCCCTACCCCTCGGAGAGCGTACAGTTGCGGTTGTCCGTCAATGGAAAGGAGATTCGAGGATACTACCGGCAAGTCGATGAAGCCGCGTGGCATGAGGCCGGTGACGAACACTGACGCAAGACCGTCTAGATCTCTTCCGACACATCAAGACACATAAGCGGTTACGCTTCACTTCTCGCAAATGTCCCAGCCAGTACGCCGAGTAGGACGATAGAGCTAGTCCCGATCACGATCGTGAGATTCTGATGTAGCGGGTTCTTCCAGCCGGACAAAGCTGCTGGCCAGTACGACATCACGGAGAGCGAGAGCCAGAGAATCAGGAGAATTCCGACGACGACCGCGACGATGGCTTGTGGATTACGTGCACGACGGGAAATCAAACCCAACAGAAACAGGCCCAACATCCCGCCCGTAAAGATCCCTTGCAGGTTCCACCACGCATCGAGCGCACTGCGAACACGAATCATGGCCAAAGCGGCAACCGTTCCGGCGACGCCGAAGACAAGCGTCGACACGTACAAAACGGTCATCGATTCGCGTTCACCTACGTTGGGGCGCCAGTATCGCTGATAGATGTCGCAGAAAATCAGCGTTGCCGCACTGTTCAGGCTCGTGTCCATGCTGCTCATGGCAGCCGCGAAGATCGCGGCAATCATAAGTCCAGCGAGGCCGGTCGGTAGTTTATGGACGATGAAATGGGGAAGGACCCGGTCTCCAATGTCGGCATCGGTAAGCGTCGCGGCCTTGGCGGCGATGGCCGATTCGGTCGTGGTGATGTTGTCAGCGGCCAGGCGAGTTTCGGCAACCTGCAAGCGGACGTCATTCAGCAAATCGGGTGTGGTGTGATAGAGGCTAAACAGCCCTGATCCGATGAAAAAGAACAATATCGAAATAATGGGAAACAGAATGGCACCCATCCACACACTGAACTTCGCGTCGCGATCCGTTTTCGCTGTGATGTAACGCTGTACGAAACCCTGATCGATGCCGAAATTCTGCAAGTTGATAAAAATGCCATAGATGAGCACGACCCAAAAAGTCGATTCCGTCAAGGACGGGCCAAAGCTGCCGAGGCTGAATTTGTCACCGGCCGCAGCGACTGCAAAGAGTTGCCCTGGCCCTTCGGGCATTTCCCAGAGGAGTACTGCTGCACAGAGGAACGTGCCTCCAACGAGGACGATGCTCTGGGCGACATCGGTCCAGATCACCGCCTCGATACCGCCAAGCAACGTGTAGACGGTTACTAACAGCCCTGTGACCAGGATAATCGTCCTCACATCCCATCCCGTCAGTGGGGCCAGTGCCAGTGCGACCAAATAGAGAATCGTTCCGACCCGAGCCAATTGTGTGAGCAGGTAACAGACCAGAGCATAGGTGCGTGCCCAGGGACCAAATCGTGTCTCCAAATGCGAATAGGCCGACACGGCGTCGGTGCTGCGATAGAGCGGAATGAAATATCGAACGGCGACCAATGCTGCAATGGGCAGTGACAAACCGAAGACCCAGGAATTCCAGTTCGATCCAAACGCCTTTCCCGTATTACCCAAGATCCCGATGCTGCTGACGTACGTCCCGAAGATCGACAAACCGACGGCCCAACCCGGCAACGAACGCCCGGCGGCCATGAATTCTTTGGTGTTACTGCTTTTTCGCGAAAACCAGCAACCCAGACCAAAAACACCGGCCATGTAGACCAGCAATACGATCAGGTCGCCAGTTCGCAATTCCGAATTCATGGGCCATTCCTCGCGGTATCCTGCGGTTGTTCGTACGATGTCGTTGCATTTGGTGCAACATCGAACGAACGCGACTCGGTGAGGTCGAGCTGCGTCGAGACCGCTGCGTCGAGACCGTCGAGGAACTCGACTCGGTGCGATCGAACTATGTCCAGCTATATCGAGCTACGGGACTTCACGAATGCGGATGTCGCGAAATAGGATATTATTCGGTTCGCCGTGATCTTGAAAACCAATATAGCCGTCCAAAGGTCGGTCTTTCATCGGGCCCTGGTCGAGCTGGATGTCAATAATCTCCTGGCCGTTTAGTTCGACCTGCAAGTGCGTGCCGATGCATGTCACAACCATTCGGTTCCAGGCATTCGGTGGCTGCGACACGTTTGCCGATGGAGCCGCGGTGCCAACGATTCCACCGTGATCATGAGCTGTCAGCGCCGCTTTTTTCGCCGAAGAATCGAGCACTTGTGCTTCGATTCCTTTAGCCACTGGATCGTCACGATCAGCGACGCGGAAGTAGACGCCGCTGTTGCCGTCCTTGGGGTACGCGTACTCGACATCCAGCACGAAGTCCTTGTACTTCTTCTCGGTCCACAGATAGGCGTCGTAACGCTGCCACCCCTTTTCGCCGGCGCGGGGCTGGATCATCAACGATCGATGGTCGTCCTGCAAAATCCAGTTTCCGGTCGTCTTCCAGCCAGAAAGATCCGAACCGTTGTAGAGGTTCTTGAACTGCGAAAGATCGCGCAGCTGGATGTTGCGCCAACGAACTTCGAAAGGCCCCTGCCCCGATCCAATTCCATGAACCTGCAAGCCAATAAAACCTTTGGGATGGGATTTGAATCGCTCCTCGTGCGTGAGGTCCGATACCTGTTTGCCATTGAGCCATACTTGGATCGTATTTCCGTATGCTACGATGTGGTAGGAGTTCCATTGGTTTTCTTTGAACAGCACGTGTTGCTGTCGGTCAGCATCAGGTGTCATCCAGCCGCCAGCTGATTCACCGTAAACGTAGGCAGCGTAACCGTCGGTCGAGATTTCGACTTGCGGTCCATTCACACGACCTTCCGGCTTGTCGTCCACGCTCTGCGAACGTATCTGCACACCCGAGTTCA
>JAGQPD010000497.1 GCA_020426865.1 Planctomycetales bacterium | reverse complement strand
GGCACGTACGGTGGAGATTCCTCCGACAGTTGCCTGAACAGCTCGAGACTTCGATCGTGCTGCGATTCCTTGGCCAATTCCATTGCCAGGCTATAACGCAGAAACACATCATGGGGTTCCGCAGCTAGCAGCGTCTCAATCTTTTCACGACGTGAACTGGTACTCATTTGGCATTCCCCCTATAGTTGTCGCCTCGTCAAGGCGGGGATACGGTTCTTGCGAAATCACGAAATCCTCAAAGTCGACTAAACCATCAACGTTGCCATAACCGATAAAGACATCGCGCAAACTTTTCGCAACTCAGCAAGTCAGGATGATTTCATGCGCCGATCAACCTCATCGCCCGGTCTGGCAGTCACCACGATCATGGCAACCTTCGTCATGGTAGCAGCGCTAGAGGCTGGGGAACAATCCGCCCCACCCAGGCGTGTCGATTTGGACCGCATCGCAACGCCGATAAGCGGAACGAAGCCAACAGGAGCGCCGACACCGGCGACTCGCCTCAGTCTGTCAAATGGGCAGCCGACGCCGGCCGTTCGTTCGGAGGATACGAGTAGCAACGAGGCTTCGCCGGCGGTAGCGACACCGGACTCGCTTGACTCGACGGGAGCGGCAGCGCTTGAGCAGACGCAAGCCATGACGAGTCCTAGTGACTCGAGCGGTGCGGCGTCACCCGCGGACGAATCTTTGGCTGGTGATTCGACTTGGGACGCGCTGCAATCGACACCGGCCGAATCGACAAACTTCGGCGGGAACGACGAAGGTGGTCATCATCTATTGCGAAGTGCTACTTCACAACGAATGCTCGATATTCGTCGCCGGATGATCGACGACGACATCGGCAGCGCCTTCCATCACGATGGCCGAAAACCGGCCAGTAACGCAGTTACTCCCTTTGAAGGACAGCTTCCTGTTGTTCCCAAACGAAAGATCGAATCGACCTTACGAGAGCTGGAACCGGTCGAAGATCCACTTCCTGCCCGGCAGGAGGTACTCGAACCGGAGTTGGTTCCGTCCGAAGCAGTACCGGCTCCGGCAACCGAACCGTTGCCAACGGCGGTACCGGAACCGGAACTCGCCGAGCCGGTAGCACCCTACGAAGGTGTCGAGCGGGAAATCAGTGCTCCCCAATACTCACCGATTCCGACACGGCCGTTGCGAAACAATCTCCCTTCGGGAAACAACGCATCTCCGTCACATCAACAACTACCTACGATGCCGATCGCGCCGGCTGAGCCCCAGAACGATCCAAACGTGTTGTTTAGTCGACGCGCCCCATCGCTCTCCTTCGAAACGATCGGGCCGCGACAGATCACGATTGGAAAGGAAGCGACGTATCGGGTGACGATGATCAACACTGGCAACGTCGACGCACGGTTTGTCGAGGTGTCCGTAACCGTACCGCCGTGGGCCGAGGTGCTCGGTCATCGCGCAAGCATTGGCCATCCGGCCATCGAAACTGACGACGAACAAAACACCCTGATTCGCTGGAATCTGGATGATCTTGGCGCCGCTGGCCGAGAGAACCTCGACCTGACTATCATTCCACGCCAAAGCCGACCTTTCGAATTGGCCGTCGGGTGGCAACTAAAACACGGCAACTCAATGGCGCAGATTGAGGTCCAGGAGCCCAAGCTGGAGATGACAGTGCAAGGACCTGGCGAGGTGCTCTATGGCGACACGAAACTGTATACAATCACCCTAAGCAATCCCGGTACCGGTACCGCAGAAAATGTCGTGCTGAATTTGTTGCCGGTCACGCCTGGACGCGATAATGGTGGCGCACGACGGATCGGGGACATCGAAGCCGGTCAACACCGTACGATTGAGCTGGAGCTTACTGCACAGCAGGCGGGAAAACTGGAAGTGAAAGCCCAAGCCTATGCGGACAATGGCTTGCGGACGGAAGGATCGCGGGAAGTGGTCGTGCGGCGCGCGAAATTGCAGCTAACGATCATGGGTCCACCCGTCAAGTACGCTGGGACGGACGCGTTGTACAAGTTCCGTATTGAGAATGTCGGCGACGCTGACGCCGTCGACGCTCAGACAACGGTCACGCTGCCCGCCGGTGCTCAGTATCTATCCAGTTCCGATGCGGGAAAATACGACGAAAAACAAGGGACCGTTCACTGGCGAATTGGTGCCTTGCGTCCGGGCACAGCACGCGTGCTCGATCTGCAGTGCGTCCTTCAATCCGCCGGCGACAACCGAATGACGTTACACATCGATGGCTCGGGAGACCTGGTCGCCAATAAATCCGCGGTAACTCGGGTCGAGGCCCTCGCCGACCTGAAGTTATACGTCAATGACCCGCCAGGAGCTGTGTTGACAGGTACCGACTCGGCGTACGAAGTGAAAATCGTCAATCGTGGTACGAAGGCAGCGGAAAATATCCAGGTGATCGGTTATTTCTCACGAGGTATCGAACCGGTATCCGTTCAAGGATGGCGCGGTGATTTGCAGCCTGGTCAAGTCGTCTTTGCCCCAATTGGCCGATTGACGGCCGGACAAGAATTGGTCTTCAAGATCACGGCCCGAGCATATCGCCCCGGCAACCATGTCTTCCGTGCGGAAGTCGAATGTGCCGCCCCCGAAACACGCTTGGCCGCCGAAGAATGGACTAAGTACTATGGCGAAGCAATCGAAACCAATCAAGTCGCTACCGAACCCGATCCAACAGTCCCACAACTGGAACTGAGACGCTAGACTGGACTGTCGTCGCTAGTAATTAGCTTCCAAGCCGGTGTAACATCCAATCCCGGGGCGGAAGACGCCAAGTCCTGTCCGATAGTCGAGGTGCTCGCGATAGAAGCGATCCGTCAGGTTCTCAACGCCAGCGGTCAACAGCCATCCGGCCCCTAGTCTCCGATAGCCGCGCAAGTCCAATGTGACAAAGCCCGGTGTCTCGATCTCGTCCAGCGTGGCAGCAATTCGGTTCTGCCGCGCCACCGCCCGCATTGAAAACTCGAGCGCCCAGACGCTCTTCGCGACATCGTGATAACTCACGCCAACTCTCGAATCCAACGGCGGAATTCCCGGGAGCGGCTCGGTCGGCACCCCAGGCTCCAGGCTGCGGTCCAATACGGGGTCACTCAAGTAGCTGGTCTGACTGCGAGTCCGATCGGTTCCCTCGACATAACTTAACGTGCCAAATATCGACAGGTGGTTGAGCGCCCGATACTGCCCATACGCTTCAACGCCCATCAACGTCGCCAGGTTGGTGTTCACGAACCCGGCACCTGAGGGCAAGCCATCGTACCCGGCACCAGGTGTGAGAGCATCGTAGGTAATGTAGTCGTCAATCCATGCATAGTACCAACCTGCTCCCCCCGTAAAACGATTGTAGTTTGCTGCCAAACCTACGTCAATCTGACGTAGCGTCTCGGGCTTGAGGTTCTCCTCGCCTTCCAAGTACGTCAGCCCCGACTGTAAACTTCCAATAAACGACGCGTCGACGTACAATTCCGTCAACGTCGGCGGCCGCTGTCCGTATCCCATCCCAGCCCGGCCGATCCAATGATCCGTCAAGTCAACGTCGCAACTGCTGTAGACCATCCACGTCGTGAAATTGCGTTCTAGCTCTTCGGGAGTAAAAAGCGGGGCATAGCCATCGGCATCCCCCGACGACAGTGTGCGAACCACATCGACGCGAGCCCCCGTGTTGACACGTACAAACTCCCCCACCGGTGCCACTCGCTCCAGATAAAACCCAAAGTCGAATGACTCCGACTGCGGCAGCGGGAAATTATTGTCGTTGGCAGGCAATAACGGCTCGATGTCGTCAATCCGTTGCCGGAGCAGAATCATGTCGGTCCCCACCGACACATGAGAATAGCCAGGATCGCCGAATGTCGACTCGGTGCGATATCCGAGCGAACTGCCAAATCCATCGGTGATCGCGAATCCGTCGACCCCACTGGGAGAAAACAAAATCTGACGCAAATTGGGAATCTGCCGGTTCTTGCCGATTCCGAGCGTGTCCCCTTCGAAATGCGTACGATTGTACCAAAACTCAGAGACATGCTGGTCCGACAGCCAGGGCGATTGATCGTAGTACTTCACTTCGTACCCGTCCGTCAGCAAATATCGAGTGTCAAACACCAATCCCGGATACTCCACACCCGTCTGATCAAGTCGCAAGTAGTTGAACTCAACTCGGCGTGCCCCGCCAAAGTCTTTGCCAAGTGCAAGGTTGACGTCACGAGAATTGTAACTGCTGGGCAAAGCATAGCCCGATCCGTCTCGATAGTCGCTGCCAGTTCGATGTCCATAGCTGGCGCGATATCCCCAGTCAACACCCCCCCCATAAAACGTCTGGCGACCGTACCACTGCGCGCCATTCGTCACGTAGTCAACACTTGACGTGCCATGGGACTCAAAGCCCTCGTCGAATCGTGGCGTTCCCAGCAGGTCGATGTCGATGAAACTGAACCCCGGACCATAACGTGGACTGTACGGCCCCTTGATGACGATCAAACTGTCGATTAACCGCGAGTCGATCTTACTCAGCATCGTATCGAGGTCCATGCGGACGGGCGTCCAGTACGATCCAGTCGCTAACAGCTGACCAACCCGCTCGCCACGCACCCGTGTGTCCGTCGTGATCGGAGTTCGCTGTTGGCTCGATACCCCTCGCACCGAAAGCGACTTGCTAACCAGGTTTCCAGAATCTGTCGTGTTTCGAAATGCCGCCTCGCCACCCAACACCGCTTCGGCCGCTGGTCCGGTCACCTTCGTCTGTCGATCGAAAGGTAATTCTGAAACAACAGATATTCCCCCCAGCAGTGCCGTTCTCAACTCCGGCAGCTCGCCTGCCACTGGTCCGACCCCGGGGCCATCTACCCGCGATTCCTCCCGACGAATCGGTTCCAACGGAAGTCCCTGAGCCCAACTCGGTGCGGAAGGTGATAAACCGATCGCCCACGTGGCGGCGAGCATTGCGGTCATCGCTAGCAACGATCGTCGCTGGCAATCGAGCGACGCTACGAGTTGGCCACCGAACCGAGCGAGATGCATTGGGGCTTCCGTCCTTGGAATCTGTGCCCGTGTCTGTCAGTTGTCGCGCTGCAATTTGGGCGTCAGACGCGGTCCATTCAAAAATCGTCCAACCGCTACCTCCTCCACGGTATTATTTGCAGAATTCTCCTTGGTCGGAACGTCCCATCGCGAGAATCGTTCCGACAGTAGCAATTAGCGAACTTATGTCGGTTCTTCCACCGGATCAGTCCGTTTCCAGCAGCCGCAGTAAGAATTCTCGGTGCGATGAATGACTTGGCGACTGTTCGGATCCTTGCAGTGCGATCGACCGCCACTCCGAGGCCACCTCACGACCAATTCGTGAAGCGATGACGGCACGCAGAATTGCGTCATCCACAATGGCGTGCTCGTTGCGAAGCGCAATGGCCTTGGCTATGGCCCCCTCTGCCTCTTGCAGGTCGCCCTTCAACAGCAGTGCCTCAGCGTACCAGTGCCAAGCAGAGGGGGACTCGGGATTGCGTGCAGCCCAGTGTTGTGTCACCTCAACCGCCTCTGGCAGAAACACCCATGCGCTGCGGCCGGCACTATCCGTTCCTTCACAAAAGATCCGGGCAAGATAGCGGTGGCATTCCTCCGCGACAACTTGATCGCCGTGCATTGCCGCCAAGTCTGCCAAGTGGGCCAGTTCTTCAAGCTGTCGTGAGAGTGACGCATCGGCGGGCCAGGGTGCAGCGACAGAATGATACTGGATCTGTAACCGGCGACAACCGGCCAACGCTGTGAACAACAGTTGTTGATCATCGGAAATCCCCGCCGCGTGTTGGCTCAGGAATTGGTCAAGTTCTTCCATTGTCTGGTGGGATGTTTCGATGTCCCCTTCCAACCAGGCGACGTCGATGGCGACAAGCAGTTGTCGTGCCATCAGGGGATCGGCCACCGATTCGCCGAGATGTCTGAGATGATCAATCAGCGTCCGACTCTGCCCTAGCCATTGACGCGCCTCGAGCGACCGCTGGTCGCACAAATTGCTTGCCAGCAGCAAGTAGCAACGAGCCATGCGGTAGATTCGGTCGTTGGTAACTCCATCGCATTGGATCAGCCATCGCAGTTGGGCAACCGCATCGCGCGCCGACGCAACTGCGGCCTGCGAATCATCGCATTCCTGATGAGCTTCTGCCAAGTTGGCAGCGAGCGTGGCACGATTTTCGCGGTAGAACCGTTCGCCGTATAGCAACTCCCAGGCACGCTCCAGGTCTTGTTGTGCGTCCTGATACGCATCGATCGCTGGAACAGCACGCGACTGGGCAAGCAGGCACGACCCCAACAGCGACGCGGCTAACGATCGAGATTCCAGCAGATCGT
>JAGQPD010000496.1 GCA_020426865.1 Planctomycetales bacterium | reverse complement strand
TGCCTCGGTCCAACCCGCCCTGGGGCCAGCCTAGCAGGCCCCAGGGCCGTGTCGCCCATCCCCAAAGCGATAACACTCCCCCCGAACCCCGATGAGGGGTCAAGTGTCCTGCTCTTTGCCGGCTTGGCACGGGACAAGTCCAATCACCGAGTATTTTTTGCCGAGCATTTTTTTTGCCACGCTGCTCTTGATTTTTTTCCCGTTCCCGGCAAACATAAAAGCATCGGGTCGCGTCAACGCAACGCGACGGACTAGGGGCCCGTTAGTAAGCTAACTCTACGGCGTATGGCTGAAGGCGGGGAAATTTCTAGTTGGAAAGGAGGTGGTTCAGTGGAATATGTCTGTACAAGCCGAGGTGGCGCCTTTTAGAGGCTACCGGCGGGTTGTCTCCAAGACAGCCACCAACTCGTCCTGATCCTTTCCGATCATGCGTACGAGTCAATTAGCGGACCTGGCCGTTGCAAAACGGTCAGGTCTTTTTTTTGATCCCGAATGCTGGGTATGCTGAGTTACTTTGGTGGCGGATAGTGCCTGCGGAATCCGATGGAAGCGTGACGTCGGCACGTTGTACGAACGAGTGGATGCGCTTTTTGGAGGTACGGCCGGGACAGTCGTGGAACGGAACATGAGGCAGGAATGAAGCGTTGTGCGTTTTTGTCGATGGACTGCCTGGATGACTTTGTCTGTTACGATGATTTGGCATTACCGCCGTTGCGGGCTCGCGGATGGCACGTCGATACAGTATCCTGGCGAGCCCAAGGTGTCGACTGGGACACATTTCAATTGGTCGTGATTCGGTCCCCGTGGGATTACCACAAGGACTGGTGCGGATTTCTGCGAGTACTCGACGCAATCGATCGATCTCAGGCTCGATTAGAAAACAGCCTATCGGTCGTTCGCTGGAATTTGGAGAAGACGTATTTGCGAGATCTGCAGATTCGCGGCACACGGATCGTCCCCACGATTTGGTGCGAACGACTCACCCCCGTTCAACTTGAAGACGCTTTTCGTGAATTTGACGTAGATGAGCTGGTCGTTAAGCCCTGCATCGGGGCCGGCGCCGACAACACGCATCGACTGCCGATCGCGGACCGACAGGCATGGGATAACGCGATGGTCGCCTTCGCCGACCGGCCGTTGCTGATTCAGCCATTCGTTGCCAACGTATTGTCTGACGGCGAGTATTCGCTCTTTTACTTTGGTGGCGAGTATAGTCATTGCATCCGTAAGCGACCGAAACCGGGGGACTTCCGCGTGCAGGAGGAGCACGGCGGAATTTTACAGGGGTGGCAAGGTGAGCACGACCTGCGAATGGTCGCCGATCAGACATTGGCATCGATCGCCGCGGACTTGTTGTATGCTCGAATCGACCTGGTACGCGGTCCGCGCAATCTGCCCATGGTCATGGAAGTCGAGCTGATCGAACCATCGCTCTATTTTCCCTTTGACACGCAGTCCCCCGAACGATTCGCGATGGCGGTCGATCGGCTCGTCCTCCCCTAGTCGTCGGGTGCGACGCCGCGCAATCGGCAAGACTGTTACATTCGCGATGCATGGCCGCGGACGTGCAAAACTATGCTACCCTTGTGTAGTGGAATAGGACTCTGTCGGGCGTTGCTCGCCCCTTATCTCCGCTCATCATTTCGCATGTCTTGACC
>JAGQPD010000495.1 GCA_020426865.1 Planctomycetales bacterium | reverse complement strand
AGACACCACCGTGTCACGATATTTGATTACCGTCGTCGTCATCGTATTGCTGACGCTGGTTGTTGCCAGTCAATTCCGCTCGCCTGCTGATCGCGTATCGGGGATCATTGAGACGGACGAAATCCGGATTGGTTCGCGGATCGGCGGTCGCGTGGCCAGCGTCGCCGTGGCAGAAGGTGCCCGTGTCGCGAAGGGGCAATTGCTGGTTGAGCTGGAACCGTATGACTTGAATGAACAGGAGCGAGCGGCACTGGCGGAGGCCGCCGGTCGCAAGGCCGACTACGAGAAGATGGCTGCCGGTTTTCGCCCAGAGGAGATCGGTCAAGCCGCGGCGCGAGTCGAGCAGTTGAAAGCGAATCTGGAACTGTTGGAAACCGGGCCGCGGCCACAGGAAATCGAGGCCGCCGGGGCGCGCGTTAAGTTGGCCGAGGCCCAGTTGGATCTTGCGACACGGAACCACGACCGTGTTCGTCGTTTGGTGGAGTCCAATGCTACGTCGCGCGAAGAATTAGATCGAGCCAATGAACAGTTGCGAGTCGCTGCGGCTCAGCAGGTAGTCGCTCAACAGGAATTGGACGCACTCATGGACGGCACGCGGAAGGAGGACATTGCGAAGGCGAAGGCACAATTGAAAGAAGCCGAGCTTGCACTGCAGTTGGCCACGAACGGTTATCGTTCGGAGGACATCGCACAAGGCAAAGCGGCCTGGGAGGCGGCTGAAGCGCAAGTGGCAACGGTTCGCGCTCGCAAAGAAGAACTGAAAATCATCAGCCCGATGGATGGTGTCATCGTGGCGTTGGACCTGCAGAAGGGCGATCTTGTTGCGCCCAACGCACCGGTACTGTCACTTGTCGATGCACAGCGACTGTGGGTCCGCGCCTACCTGCCGGAGAACCGCTTGGATATTTCGTTGGGTGACACCCTTGATGTCACGGTGGACAGTTACCCCGACACGTTCCATGGCAAAGTCACATTCATTTCCCGGCAGGGAGAATTCACTCCCAGCAACGCACAAACGCCCGAAGAGCGTTCCAAGCAGATGTTTCGCATCAAGGTCACGCTAACCGACGGGACCGACAAATTGTGGCCGGGCATGGCCGCAGATGTGTGGCTTGCACCGCGTGACGGTCAATCTATTTTGCCACAAACCGTCTCGCCTTGATGTAGGCCCTTTGAATATGACTACCAGCGCGCCATCGAAAGAAGTCGTCATCGACGTACAGAACATCTCTCGCCATTTCGGCGACCTGATTGCCGTGCAGGATGTTAGCTTTCCGGTTGAGAAGGCCGCGATCTTTGGCTTGCTAGGCCCGAATGGCAGCGGCAAGTCGACGTTGATTCGGATGCTGCTGGGGATCCTGGAACCGACTTCGGGGACGGCGATCGTGGGAGGTCATGATGTGCGGTCGGAGGCCGAAGCGATCAAGCGGCAGATCGGCTACATGTCGCAGCATTTTACATTGTACAACGACTTATCCGTTCACGAGAACATTCAGTTTTATGGACGCATCTATGGCCTACGTGGCCAGCCGCTCAAGGACCGGTACGACGCCGTACTCGAGTTGACGTCGCTCGCGGACCGGATTCATCAGTTGGGTGGCGAGTTGTCCGGCGGCTGGAAGCGCCGCCTGGCGTTGGCATGTGCGTTGATCCATGAGCCGAGCCTATTGTTCCTGGACGAACCGACGGCGGGAATTGATCCAGTGGCGCGACGGGAATTGTGGGACCTGCTTTTCGAGTTATCGGCCAACGGCGTGACGTTACTCGTGACGACTCATTATATGGACGAAGCGGAACGTTGTTCTGACGTCGGATACATCTATCTTTCGCGATTGCTGGCGGTTGGGAAACCCAAGCAACTAAAACTTCTTCCGCAGGTTACTCCGGACGGCACGAAACGGCTGGAGCTTTTGGTCCCCAACGGCGCCCAGCAAATGATGCGGCTCCGTACGATGCCATACGTCCACGATGCGACATTATTCGGCGAACACTTGCATCTACTTGTCGACGCGAGCACCGAAAATGACTCGCTGATTTCAGACTTGTCGATTCCCTCCGACCAGGCAACCGTCCGCGAGATCGCCCCATCGCTGGAAGACGTGTTTGTGACGTTGACGCAACAGGCAGAAAGAGCAGCCGACGAAGTTGAACTCGCGCACGGCAAGGCAACCGTCAGCGACTCGCAAGCCACCGTTTCGCGATCTTCGGACACTGCGATGGCACCGACTGTTCCAGCGACCGCGCCGGTTGACGAACGAGAGCCCAAACCATCGGCGACGAGCCATAAGGCAAAGCCAAAATCAAAGAAGATGCCGGATGCAACCACCACACGACCACCGCAAAAGCGTCGCGGTGGCACTTGGCGAGGTCTGGGGGCGATGCTCAGCAAGGAGTTTATCCATATTCGGCGTCAGCCGGTGACGATATTTTTTACGTTAGTCGTGCCGGCGATGCAGACGATAATTTTCGGCTATGCTATCAATACACAGATCGAGCGGATACCGATGGTCGTGCAGAATCTGGACGGGCGTCAGAAAAGCCGCGAGCTGATCGAATCGTTTCGCAACACTCGGCGATTCCAGATCGAAGACATTGCGTATAGCGACGACACGTTCATGCGCTCGATTGTATCGGGTCGGACAAAAGCCGGGTTGCGAATTCCTCCGGACTATTCGGATAAGCTCTTGCGTGGAGAGCAGGTTCAAGTGCAAGTGCTGATCGACGGCAGCGATTCGCAGGTCGCGAGCACGGCGCTGAACTCGGCGTCGCTCATCGGGCTCAATCAGTCGTTGCAACGAGGCCGCAATCTCGCGGCGACCTTGCAGATCGCCCCAGCCCGCGATCCGTTCGGGCACTTTTCGTTGCCGATCGACGTCCGCCCGCGCCTGTTATTCAACCCCGACCTGAGAACTGAGTACTTCTTTGTGCCGGCGCTGGTCGGGATCATCATGCAGCTTGTCACGTTGTTTCTAACGGCGTTCGCAATTGTGCGCGAGCGCGAGCGCGGCACGC
>JAGQPD010000494.1 GCA_020426865.1 Planctomycetales bacterium | reverse complement strand
CCCAGGGAAACGAGTGTGCAACCGGAATATTGAATTTTTTCCAAGTCATTTGCCAACCGAGGAAGCGTGGGTTTCAAGAGTGAGGCGGTTAATCGCGCCGGCGTTGCGAGGACGAGATGTTGGCTACGGATCTGCCGTGTGTCTTTGTCAGCTAGGTCGATCGCCCAGCCGCCGGAAGGCAGATGGCTGACGTTGGCGACAGGGGAGTTAAGTCGAATGGTATGCGGTTCCAGGCGACCGGCAATGGCATCGACTAGGCTGGTAGCACCATCACGCGGTGCAACAAACAGGCTATAGCGTCCGCCGCTATCTTGCGTTTTGTTCGGTGGTGTGGTGTCATTTCGCTGGTAGTTCGTTGGGTTTCCACCGTGTGAAGACTTACGCATGCCACGGATCAGGCCGCCGTGTTTTCGCTCCATTTCTTGGAAGCGTGGCAACGTTGCCTGCAAGCTCAGTTGCTCGGGGTCACCGGTGTAGATACCGCCGACGAGCGGCTGCACGAGCCGGTCGTAGACTTCGCGGCCGAAACGCCGGCGAACGAACGCGGCGAGGCTTTCATCTCCAGCGTCGCGGCGCGCCGGGACGATGTACTCGCCGGCCATCCGCAGCTTTCCCCACGGGCTGAGGATTGGCGTTGACACCAGCGGCCAAAGCCGGGAGGGTGCCATGACGACAAAACCGGGGGGGATCTTTTCGAGCTTACCGCGCCGCACGACGAACGCGTTTCGTTGGTCCGGATTGGTGGTAATCAACTGCTCGGCGAATCCGATGCGGCGGCACAGGTCGACAGCCCAGGGGACGTTCGTAATAAAATTGTCCGGCCCCCCTTCCAGCAAAAAGCCGGCTTCACGGACCGTTTCGAGGACTCCTCCCAGCCGATTCCGTGACTCCAGCACGACAACCGACAGCTGGGGGGCCAACTCGCGAAGGCGATGTGCCGTGGCCAAGCCGGAAATTCCACCGCCGACGATCGCGACATCGACAGATTCCGCTGATGGGCTTTCCACGTATGGCGACTCAATGGGTGCAGACACGATACCGGTTCCTGGAGGGGCTTGCCGAATCAGGGGGCGACCCCCGTCAGTATATCGAGGAATCGGAGATTGACTAAGGGATAGTGGGGGCTTTTAAAAACCGTCGTGCACAGGGCCCCGAGCGCAGACTTTTGAAAAAAACGGGTCCGAGATCGTCAACGTGGCTTGACAATCTCTTCCGAATACCTATAAATGAACGTGCGTCCAAGTGGACATTGGTAGTGGTATATGGATAGGCCACTCGTCGGGGAGCGGGGATCTGGATGTTCGTCGGCAGTGTAGTGCAGGACCGACGAACGAGGGATCTTGGCAGCTTTGTCTGGGTGTGAGTGACGTACGACTTTGCGACCGCTGATTTGTTGTCGGCGGTTACGGAGTTGAGCTCTTACAGAAAGGAAGTGCGTGATGGCGATCGAAACTGTGGTGTGTGAACGGAACTTGCCGCGTTGTCTGGTTCTCGTACGGGGGGGAGAGTGTCCGTGGAAGACGGAGGGAACACAGTGGCGTCGATGGCGTTTGCCCGACTGGTCGGCGGGGGTATTGCTGGCGGCACTGACGGCCGAACCGGTGACGTGGGACGAATTGTATTTGGCGATAACGCGGTATCAACCGCATGCCAGCTGGTGGTCCTGTGGCGACGATGTGCCGGAGATCGAAGCCGAGATTGTCGCCGAAGAGGCGGGTGGGAGGCTGTGGTGTGTGGTCGATCTGGTGGGGCGTACTGTCCTGGCCAGTGAGGATTTTCCGTTCCCCAAGCGCGACGGTGCCTATACGCCCGAGGAAGGTGAATTGGCCGAAGGTCTCCCCGTGATCTGGTGTGAAATGTCGGATGACTGGTATTGGGAATTGGCCGATGAAGATTGGCGCGAGCGTCTGGAGCAGCGATTCCAGGGGGCGGCGGACGCGGGCCCCTGGCCCGATTATCGGGCAGTGCTCTACGGCAAATCTCTCGACGAATTTATCGCCTCGCAAACGATTTGCATCGCACAGGCGGCACGTCAGCAACGGGGCGCATATGCCGATGCGAGGCAGGTGATGCGCTCCGACGGTCCCGAACGGTTGGCGTGCACTCGTAGATTTCACGCACAATGGTTGATGTCCCCCCACCCACTGCTCAACCGCCAAACACCGCGCGACGTGCTCCTGGAGAAGCACCAAGTCCTGATGGCTGATCTCGACCATCGGACCCACCAGTGGACCGTGCAACACGAACCGGCCGTGGGCGTGGATGTGAATTCCTTCGCCTATCGCTTTGCCGGATTCACGACGGTGGAGATTGTGCACTATTTCGATCTAGTGCGACACATGTTTGACAAAGCCTGGGCGGCCTTGGAAGACTGTCGCGACGAGGAAGCTGTTGTCAGTGTGCTCGCCGATTACCTCGGCGACGTGCGCCAGCAATGGCTAACCGGTCCGCTCGAAGATCGTGGGTCGTCCTGCGAAACCGCTGCTGACGAAATCTCCCTCGCACGACAACGGATTCCGTTGACCGCCAGTAACGAACCGTTCGATTGCGATTGTCCGATTTGTCGAGCTCAAGCCGAAGGAGCGTTTGGCGGTGGTCCGGCGTTTGTGATGAACCTGAGTTGGCGGCTCGATATGGAGGGGGATTTTGCCTTTTCGCTGTACGAAAACTTCGATTCATGGCGCAATGACTACGGCGACGACGAGCCGCTTGACCATCCGCCCCGAGTGCCCATTCGCATGGTCACGCAACCGATTGCGGATGACTCCGGATCCCACCATGCGGGTGATGTCGCCGTTACGCTCGCGTTCCGCGGTAATGAATCGGACCCCCACCAGGGATATGACGATCGTGACTCGGTCTGGCAGTCCAGCTTCGTCGATTGGGAACGCGCCGAAAGCTGCGAGTCCCGACTGGGGTTTATGAAACTGGCCATCGGCTTTCTTCTGACCGAAATGATCTCGCAACTGAAGTCCCAAAGCCATTACGATCGCACCTACGTGGATGCGCTCAATGACGCCTATTCGGACCTGAACGCGGCCAATGACTACCCCGTATTCCGAACGGCTGCCGCCCACCTGCGCGATCAGTTGGAAATGGTCGCACTGGCCAACCGAGATCTGGTCTCCCAAAGTGCCGACCTCCAAAGTCGACTGGACGAAATGCTCCGTCTGGCTCAATAAAAATCCAAACACCCTCCGCCGCAGCTTGCTGCTTCCGTAAGCTGCGGTCCCCATTTTTTAAGACGGTTGGCAGCACGGGGCCGGGCGAAAAAATCTGTATGCTTGCCGACGAAACCGCCTGTTTTTTCCGTTCTTTTGACTATGCAACCGAAAGAAGGGGGGATTTGTACCCGTATGAATAAATGAGCCACGAAACGAATCTGCGGATTGGTCTGCCTGATACCTCTTTTTGGGTCAAACCGTTTTTTTTCATTGCAGGGATGGTATCGGTAACTACACTTAATGTTACGGTTTGGTTAATACCAACCCCGCTTGTTCACTAGTTTCACGTCTTGCTTCTCCCTTAGATGAATTCCCTGGAGGTGCTCATGAGAAGGACATTTTTCGCGTGCCTGGCCGTGTTGGCCATGGCCTGTCAAGCCCATGCGGCTGACATTGTTTGGGTCTCGTTCCATGCCGACGATGCCGGTTCGGCCGCCGCTACGACTGCCGGGCTCACTTCTGCCGCTGACATTGGCTACACCAATCTATTGAGCGCTAATGGTCACAGTGTCACTCGGCTGCAAACGGGTGAATTCGACGCCAGCAGCACAGCGGTTCTCGATCAGATGAACGCCGCCGACCTGGTGATTATCTCGCGTTCGGTCCCCAGTAACCACTATGATGGTGGCAATACCGCATTTTGGAACACCTTGGTAACCGCGCCGGTAATGAACCTCGGCGGCTATACCCTGCGTAGCAGCCGCTTGAATTTCACTGACGGTACAGATATGCCCGATACGACTGGAGACGTTAGTGTCTCAGTCGCCAATCCGGCTCACCCAATTTTTGCCGGTGTCACGCTTACCGATGGCAAAGTTCATTATGCCAGTAACGTTGAAGAGCCGCTGTTGGCAACTTCGACCCAACGTGGTATCTCAGTGAACGCCAACACCGCGGTGAACGGCACAGTTTTGGCCTCTGTCGTCGACAATACGACAACCGGCTTTGCGATTGCCGAGTGGACCGCCGGTGCTTCCTTGAACAACGGCGATGTGCTTGCTGGTAATCGTTTGGTGTTCCTCACTGGTTCACGCGAAGCCAGCGGCATCACCTCAGAGACAGCTGGCCTCTACGACCTGACCGATAGTGGAGCAACGATGTTCCTCAACGCGGTCAATTACATGGCGGTACCCGAACCGGCATCGTTCGGCATGCTGACGCTTGGTTTGGCCGGATTCGCGCTGCGTCGCCGTGGCCGTTAGCTTCCACTAAGCAATTCTCCTGCAGAATGTGCTACTCGAGAAACGTCGCCCATGGGAAGATGGGCGGCGTTTTTTTTGCACGCTCCTCGTTTTCGCAATTCTCGATTACGATGGAAGGGTGGTCTGTCGCTGCAATTTCGCGATCGACTGGCCGCTAATTTATCCACGCCTCCTCTCCTTCGATACCCATGGGACCCCGGCATCATGTCGATTTGTTCTCTGATAGGTTCTCGGCATCTTCCGATTCTATGTCTGATTCTTGCGGCTTGTTCGACGGTTCAAGCTCAGGACCGGTTACGACTGCATGTTGACCGCGACTCGGGGATCATCTCGATCGAGAACCTGTCGTCGGTTGCGCTCGATTTCGACGGCTATAGCATCGGCTCGATTGTGGGGTCGTTGGGGCCATCGCCGGCGTGGTCGAGCCTGCAGTCGCAGTCGATTGGCAACTGGTTCGAGACCAACAACAGCAAGACTCGGCTGGGCGAACTTGAGCCGCTCGGAGTTGCTACGCTTGGCCCTGGAGAGTCGCTATCGCTTGGGGCTGCCTTTGTTCCGAGCGTGACGGCGGCGTTTGGCACGAACGTCGAGGACCTCACGTTTGACTACGCATCTCCGCTGTTCCCGACGGGAGTGTCTGCCAATGTGGTTTACGAAGGTGACAAATATCAAAACAATTTTGTCTTGGCGATTGATCCCACGACGGGGATGGGTGAGTTGCGTAATGAGTCGGCGATCGTCCTGGACTTTGATGGCTATCTTGTCCAATCGGCCAGTGGATCGCTTAGTCCCTCGGCATGGTTCAGTCTGGCGGATCAATCGGTCAATGGATGGACTGAGGCGGTGACATCGAACCATATTGTATCGGAGCTCGAACCGTTTGGGTCATTGCAGCTTCAGCCTGGTGACGCACTGCCTTTGGGGAAGCTGTTTGTCGTTGGAGGTGCCCAGGATCTGTCTTTCGAGTATGCTCCGGTCGGGCAGGCATCGGGGGCGATTGGCGTCGTCGAGTATGTCGCGTTGTCGGTGTCCCTTGCCGGCGACTACAACAACAATGGCGTTGTCGACGCGGCGGACTACACGGTGTGGAAGGATACTTTCGGCATCAACGTCGATCCAAATTCGGGAGCCGACGGCAATGGCAACGGTTTGATTGATGCCGCTGACTACACCGTGTGGAAAGACAACTTCGGCAACGCCGGCCAAGTCGCGTCGACGCAATCCGTTCCGGAGCCTTCGACGTGGATACTGTTCGCACTCGGGATGCTGTTGGCGCCACGCGTCAGCCGCGTTGCAAGCGGACGACGTCTGTAGCGAATGTCTTCGGACGAGCATTCGCTTTACGTCGCCTCGGGCTGCAGCTCTATCACTCGCATGCTGCGCCAGCTGCCCTGCAGGAATCGCAGGAGAAAGATCACTCCCAGGGTCCAGACCCATGCGGTAATGATCATCCAGCATCCGAATACTCCCAGCTGCAGTACCTCGACGCCTAGCCAGGTGGCCACGGCCAAGGTGACTCCCATGATCAGGCTGATCAGCAGCACGAACTGGGTGTCCCCCGCCCCTTTGATGGCATTGACGAATACCATCAACGTAGCATCGAGCAGGTTGTAAGCGGCGACGAAGCGTAGCAATTGAATCGACAATATTCGGACACTTTCTTGGTGGATCGGATCGGTATCGACTTGTGCGAAGAATCCCGCCAGAAAGACATTCGGGATCAGGATATACGAGAGCGAAATGACCGCCATGTAGCCGATCGCCAAGGCGAGCGTATTCCAGGTGGCTCGAGCGGCCAGGTCGTCGCGGCCTTCCCCCAGTCGCTGGCCGACGAGAATCGCAGCGCCCATTCCCAGTCCCCAAATTGGCATGAATGCCAGTGTGCTGATACTGAACGCCATGCTGGTGGCTTCATTTTCGATCGGGCCGATACGAGCCACGATTAATACGAAGGCGGTAAAGCCCATCACGTCGAGTAGCATTTGCAGGCCACTGGGACCGCCGTAAAAGAGCAGGCGACGCAGTAGTGGCCCATCCCATCGAATTCCGTCGCGCGTACCGTATGTTTCCTGATGCTTGCGATTGAGGATCATTAGCATATACGTGAATGCCTTCAGCCAAAGCGACATAACGGTGGCCCATCCGGCTCCATCAATTCCCATCGCAGGCAAGCCCCAATGACCGAAGATCATCACGAAGTCCAATGCCAGGTTGACCAACGCAAAAATAGCGTCGATCACCATTGGTATTGTCGTCAGTCCGCGGCCGCTGTAGAACGACGAAAACGCTTGTGCCAACAACAACGCCGGGCCGCCGGTGCAGAGAATTTGGAAATACCGCGTCTCCGCGGCGTGCAACGGTTGGTCGCCTTGGGATAACGTAAACAGAAGCGGTGCAATCGGAATCATGGCCAACAAAAAAGGGGCACTAAGCCCCGCGATCCACGCCGCTTGCCATACCGAAGGACCGATCCGTTTTAGTTGGCGGTCGCCATAGTACTGCGAAACAAAAGTGTTGGCGTACGAACAAATCCCCAGCGGCAAGCAGAGTGCCGCGAACCACAACGTCGATGCCGCAAAAGCCGCCGACATGGCGGTGCCCGAGACCCACTTCAAAAAGATCCGATCCACAAATGTCATCACCGTCCACGAAATGCTCGAAACAACTAGCGGCAAGGCCACCATCATCACTTCGCGACCGCCAGCTGGCCGAGCCCACCAGGACACCTTTTCGCTATCGAGATTCCGTTCAGGCATTACTGATTCAATGATGTTTCGAGTTCTTTTTGTGATGTGAAACAAGCTTGATACAGACAAGTCGATTCAAGTGCAGGTTCGCGCAAGTGGTTTTGTCGAGGCGTTGCGACGCAGTCAACTGGCGTGCGACAGCCGCCGTTGGAGATTCCGTCCAGTCGATTTTATTTTTCCGGGGTCCAGGTAAATGAGTAGGTCGTCCCTTCTTCACTCACCGCTTCTTGCACGTCGCTTTCCGGTGGTCTGGCCACGACGGCGTATCCAGCAATCTGCCCCCGTTCGTTGACTGCCTGAGCGGCACTGAACACGACATTTTCAAACAAGGGTAGGCGTGATGCTTCGGTACCATCCTGTACGTTCCACGTCACAGCGGTCGGTCCACCCTCGGGCCCACGAGGCTCGTCACTGTAGCCGCAAATCGTCCCTGTGTTGTTGATATCCATAGCTTCGGAGTGATCATCGCCTTCCAGATGGTCCAACAGGCGAAACTCTTTCCTCGCAGTTGCGACAAACGCCTGTCGTCGGCTGCCGCTGCGAATCGAGCCTACGATATCGCCGCGATCGTTGATGTCCGACAGTTTCGCTTGATTGTCCGAAACGAGTTCGCGGTTCCAATTGCCATCGGCCTGCCGGGACCATAGAAATAGCGAACTATCGTAATGTGTCAAATCGCCCGGTGTCATGCGAACCGTAATGCAGGCGGCGATCTTCGTACCACCGTCGTTGATCACGATCCGGCTGGTCAACAGATACGGATTGTAAGCATGGATGGTCTCCAGCGGTGTGCACGTCCACTTGCCGTCGGCTTCCTCCCACAGGCAAGGGGTCATTCTAGGTGGATTGCGTCCGGTCGAGTAACCGACAACCCGTCTCCCGTCAGCGCTGATGTCCGTGGCGTGCGAGGCGTGATAATCGGGTAACGCAGCGAGCCCCTGCAGCTCTCCGTCGGGTGCGTCCCAGACGAAACCCAACAGGCTCCCCTCCGGATGCCCAATCTCGCGTGACACATACCCGACAACTCTTCCAGTGTTGCTGATCGATTCGGGTTGAACATTCGTAAAATCCTCCAGCTTGGGGACAACGTGTGGACCGCTGTCGTCATAGAAGAACGTCTCCTGTTCTAACCCGATATTCGCCAGCGGTACCTCGCGCATTCCCAACAACTGTCCACGGTCGTTCAAGTCCAGTACTTGGCTCAAGCCGATCGTATTGGGGAACGACAACGTCACCTGACCACCTTCGGTGGGTACCTTGATTGGAGTTTCTTCGGCTACGGCGACTAACTGAAAGCTCAATGCTATTACCGCCAAGCACGGCCACAATCGGCAAGTGCAGCAGTTTAGGGCAGCCAATAATACCATTGTTTCGACGCCTTGTTGCCTATGTGACAGCCAGTTACGCTCTTGAAACAATTCCTACGACGATGCCTTAGCGACACCCGGAATCCGTTTAACATGGCGAGGTTGGAATACAATCCGGACTGAGCGAACTAACCGAGAATCATAACCGTGCCGCTTGCTCGCCGCAATGAGTTGGCGCGATGAGCTAGAGGGAATTCGACATCGAGTGGCCTAGTGTTTGGCACGAAACACATGAATTCGCGAAGAAAGAGAATCGGTGCAGACAAGCGTGTTGCCATTGCGGGTGAACACCAAACCTCGCGGGTGACGAAATCCGTTGAGTGTCAGCACCTCCCGGCCAGACTCACCGTCCCAAACGCGTATCGTCTGGTCCCCGCTTGACGAGGCGAGCGTCATTCCATCGGGAGAGAATATAACCGAATCGACCCAGCCACTATGCCGCATGATATGTAGCAGCTCGCCAGACGAAGTTTCCCATAAGCGGACCGTCCCCGTAGCGATTTGCTCACCATTTGGCGAGAACGTAATGGATGCGATCCCCTGTGCATGCCCATTCAGTTCCCGTAGGAAGCGGCGTGAATCGAGACTGTACAGTTTGACTTTGCTGGCGGCGTCCGCGAATGCCAACGTTTTTTCATCGGGAGAGATATCGCAGGCCGGTTGCTTGTAATGGATACGTACCAGGCGACTATCAATCGAGTAAGTGTTGCCTTGCTGCAGATCGTACACGACGGGTGACCCATTGTCGCGAGTCGTCACAAGATAGTGACCTTGGGATGAGACACAGATCGGGATCTCCGATGCCGACGTGTTGACGGTTCGCGCGGCGCCCGTCGTCATGCAATTGGAAATACGCATCTTTCCGTCCGCGTCCGATATAACAAGGTGATCGTCGAACAGTCCCAGGATGGGTTTCGATTCGTCCGCTGCTAACAGTATTTCATTCCGTCCCGTCTCGGTATCGAAACCGATCGCAGATTCATGCGTGGCATAGACAATTGTGCTCGAGTTCGAATTCGCTGAAATGAACGTGTTTCGTTCTACGTCAGCAGGAATGTTCGTCGGTAGATCCACTTCAGACGGCAATGAGATGTCGTCAAGACGCCACAATCGAATGGTGTTATCCATGCTGGTCGAAATAATGTACTCGCCCGTTGAATCGAAGATCGCCGACATCACACCGGCCGAATGGCCTTTGAGCGTGCGAAGCAATTGGCAACTGGGCCATTCCCAAATACGGATGACGTTGTTACGGCTGCTGGTGACAAAACTTCTCTCATCCGGTGAGAAGCTAAGGCATCGAATGCCGTCGCTGTGTGCCGGAAATGTTCGCTGCAGCTGTAACTGGCCATCGAGGATCGCCAAATCGCCATTCTCGAGCCCGATCACGATCTGTGACGCTTGCGGGACGAACAAGCATACGGAACACTCCTGTTGCGGTTCCCACGTCGCAACCACCTCCAGTTGCGAATCGGTTACGGCGAACAGTTGCGCTTCGCGGCCTACGACGATCAACAACTGGCTTCCGTCCGGTGAGAACCTGAGAAAAAGCGATCGTTGCGTGGCACACGCCGCGCGGTCCAAAAGCTCGCCCGTCACGTAGTTCCACAGATAAATCTCACCCGCGCGCGTGGCCGTTGCAACCAACTGCCGCGGTTCGAAAATAGCCAGGGAGTCGATGTTGTGACTGTGACTGCAAAAATATCTCGGCTTTTGATTCTCATCGACGAGATTATGCATCGTCAGCGACCTTCCTGTCTCATCGCCGCAAATCAGCGTTCGCCCTTCATCGATGAAGGCGACGCCGTGGTCGACCCATAGCTCTCGGTGGGGAGCGCCGAAGTGCCGCGGATTTGTTGCCCAACCTGTTTCGCTGTCGAGATCCAAGTCAAACACGACGGTCGATCCGTCCGCCAACGCCACGGCAAGGCGATCACTGTTGGAAGAAACAGACGCACGCCGCGATCCATATGGCAAGTCGCGGGACCGTGAATCTCCGCCCGCATCGCAAAGCCGACTGAGATACCGCCAGGCGAAATTGCGAGGGTCAATCCCGTATTTGGGTTCCCGATAACGATCGAGGATTTCGCCCAGCTGCCGAACGTTGTTGCTTTCCCAGGACTTGATCCCCAGACTCATATCGGAAAGGTATTGCCGCTTCCAACCCTCGATCGTCTCCTTTCGTAACTCGTTGGCCAACGCTTCCGATCGTCTAGATTGGCTGCGCGCAACCAACAACGACGATGAAATCGCCACAAACGCGACCACGATAATCACACCAATCAGCGCCGCCGTGGCGGCAAGCCCCACATTCCGACGTGCCCATCGCTCCAACCGGTATGCCAAAGAAGGTCGTCGCGCAGTGACAATATCGCTTGCCAAGTGTCGTCGTACATCGGCGGCAAAATCGGTCGCCGTGGGATACCGACGCTGACGGTCCTTTTCGAGCGCCTTCATGACAATCCAATCCAAGTCGCCGCGCAATTGTTTCGGTAATTCCCTTGGCGCTACAGCACGACGATTCGCGAGTTCCAACAATTCCTCATTAGACGCCGTACTCAGTCGCGTGCTCGGTTTGACGAAGTCCTCCTGGCAAATCAATCGTTGCATCTCGGCGTAACCGGCCGACCGTAAGCGATCTCCGGCCAACGGTGTCGAACCGGTCAACAGTTCGTACATGAGCACACCGAGGGAATAGATGTCGCTACGCGTATCCACATCCAAACCGCTCATTTCGGCTTGCTCCGGACTCATGTATTGCGGTGTCCCTATCATCTGCCCGTATCGCGTAAACAGCGTCTTCTCGGTGAGCTGCTGGTTGAGCGCTTTTGCAACACCAAAATCGATGACCTTCACCACAGGTACGCCGTCGTGAAGCGTTACCATCACGTTGGACGGCTTCAAGTCGCGATGGATGATCCCCTTCTGATGTGCGTGCTGAACTGATTGACAGACTTGAAGAAAAAGCCGAAGTCGGTCTCGAGTCCCCAGCTTCTGATGGTCACAGAACTCGGTGATCGGCATCCCGCGGACGAGTTCCATCACGAAGTACGGCCGGCCACTCTCCGTGGTCCCGCCATCAAACACCTTGCAGATGTGGGGGTGGTTCATCAAAGCTAACGCTTGTCGCTCGGCTTCAAAACGGGCGATGACCTGCTTGGTGTCCATACCCGGCTTGATGATCTTCAAAGCGACGCGACGTCGGACCGGCTCAATCTGTTCGGCCATGTAGACGACGCCCATCCC
>JAGQPD010000493.1 GCA_020426865.1 Planctomycetales bacterium | reverse complement strand
CAATGCCAAGGGCTCGGTAGCCGAGACAACACTCTGTCGAACGGCACTCTCAGAATCGTCCGGAGTGATTCGCATTCTTAAACCACATCCGGAATCGTAAACTCGTCGCGACCGTGTCGCCTTAGCAACAAGGTTGCTTCGGCATCACTCACGATCTCGGTCGCATCGGGATTGATCCGCAGCGGCCGGCCAACTCGAAACGACAAGTTGCCCAGATGAGCTAGTAGCGTCGAGCGATACCCTTCTTCGATATCGCAGTTCAACGCGTCGCCATGCCGGATCGCCGCAATAAAATTCGCACAATGGGGTGTGTCGCTGAAGGTCGTCGATTGATCAAAGACTACGTTGTTTCGTTTCTCGACCATCTTCCACGATTTGCGGCCGATCACCATGTAGCCGTCGGTACCATAGAAGGCAACGCCGTTTTCCAGGCCCTCTTGATGATACGGTGACCATAGGCGTTGTTCATACACGAGCATCGCCTGCTGCTTGGGAAACCGAAACGTGCAATACTGTGAATCGGGCGTCTCTTGGATGTCACCCGCAAACACCAACTTGTCGCCCGTACAATTTGCCGCCTCGGGGATTTCCACACCCAATCCCCAACGGGCAATATCCAAATCGTGGACACCATCATTGCCCATATCACCGGTACCATAGTCCCACAACCATCGCCAACCGTAGCTGAAGCGATTGGCGTTGAATGGTTTCACCGGTGCTGGACCTTGCCACATGTTCCAATTCAAGCCGTCGGGGACATCACTGTCGGCGACCGGTTCGACTCGCCGACGCAATTGGCTGTTCCACGCCTTGGCCATGTGCACTTTCCCGATGCGCCCATTTCGCAGCAGATCGATCGCTTCTCGGTAGTGGTCGACGCTGCGGCTTTGAGTTCCCGTTTGCACATGCCGTTGATATTTGCGCGCAGCAGCGACCATTTGCTGGGCTTCGAAGACGTTGTGTGAAACTGGCTTTTCGACATAGACATGTTTCCCGGCCTGGCATCCCCAGATGGTAGCCAATGCATGCCAATGATCCGGCGTTGCGACGACGATGGCGTCGACCGATGGATTGTCGAGAACACGTCGCAAGTCGGTTTCCATGGCCGGCGGCCCGGTCGTCCATTCGGCGACGGTCTTGGCAAAGGGTTCGAGTAGGGGTTGGTTGACGTCGCAGATGTGCGTGATTTGAACGTCCGGCAAGGTCGCGAAGGTTCGAGCCAAGCCAGCGCCGCGACCGCGGATGCCAACAATCGCAATTGCCACTCGGTCATTGGCCGCTGCTCGCGCGACCCGCGGCAACATCAACGTGGCGCTGCCCAGCGACTGGAGAAACTTCCGTCGATTTGTAATCATAACCGACCTCCGAGTTATGTTTCTGTGAGAGTCGTTTCCTTTTCAACATATATTAGCACGGCGCACGTAGCTTGAGCTCTCCTAGTGCTTTGTGACACCAAAGAATTAGGGCGCGGCCTACCGATTTGCCGCTCCCGCCCCCTCACCCCCTCCCCCTCCCCCCCCCCGAGGCCCGCGCCCCC
>JAGQPD010000492.1 GCA_020426865.1 Planctomycetales bacterium | reverse complement strand
TTGATTTAGGTGGGAAACCTACCGCCAACATATCGCTTCTCTGCGCTCTCCGCGAACTCAGCGGTGACCCATCCACTGAATCGCTGTCGATTGCGTTCTCTGCGTTGACGTAACCGTCAAGCTCGCCGATTCCCAAACCCAGCAGTGTCGCAATCGATAAGCAACCGCTCGCCAAACCCACGAGGCGCAATCCCAATCGGCCGCTTCCAAATCCCGCCCAAATCCCCAACAGCCCCAATTGTGCAAAGCATAGGGCAATGAAGAACGCCCCCACGAACGACGGTTGATCAGGGCAGACAACCATCAACGCGATATTCAATGCGATGTGGACAGCAAGCAGCAGTAAGATTCCCCGGCGCATCTTAAGGCCCCACGAAAACCGGACCTTCTCATGCAATCGCAAGGAGCCACTGGAGCCAGGCAGGGGTTCTTCGGAGTTGCCGGTGGTTAGTGCCACGATTCTCGGTCCTTTCCAACGTCGGACACAATTCCCGCAGCTTAACAAAGGCGCCAGCACCTGTCCAACGTCGCTTGGCACTTTGGACATTTTGGCGTCTGCGACCGGCCGCTAGCTGGTGTTGTTCGACCCAATCGGCATATTTTTCTCAAGTGACCGTAGCGATTATGTCGAGCATGGTGATTGTACGGATCATTGCGACCACTTCGAAGCGGGGTAGCGTTGCTAGCTGCCAATCGAATCCTGGCCACGTTTTAATTGGAGAGAACCGTGTCTGCAATCTTTTCAGGCCCTGTATTGTTTGCCCTTTGTCTCATTCTGGCAGGCGTATTCCTCCGTTACGCGTTGTGGTTTGGGCATGGCCAGGAACAGGCGGACGTCGTCGAGCTGGAGGGGATTCGTAAAGAGAAACGCTCGTTGGAGCAAGGCGTTCGTCAAGCCACTGCGGCTCATGACAATCTCCGCCAACAGTACGACGCGGCCCAAGAGCACGTACGTCGATTGGAGAAACAGTGTCACGAGTTACGTGACGACGTGTCATCGCTACAGAGATCGAAGGGAAAGCTGCAGGAGGAATTGGACGGTCGCACCGAGCACGAGCGGCGGGAACGGGCGCATTGGGAAGAGACGATGCGCGATAAGGCAACTCAGCGAGACGAGGCTTTAGAGGAACTTGGACGCGAACGGGTCCGATGCGAATCGTTGCAGGGTTCGCTACGTGCGGCGGAGCGAACGATTGCGGAACTTACCCGTGCGGAGCAGGAGCTGTCACAGACCAAGAAGCAGTATCAATTGTTGAGTGTATCGCAAGTTGAATACGAGAATCGCATTGACGAATTGCAGCAACAGAACGACGAACTAACGCAAGAGATGGCGCGCACGGAAAGTCAGGCGACAAGCCTGCGAGAAAAGGTCGCGGCGCTGCAAGAGAACCTCGACACGGCCGCACAAAACGCCGGACAACATGTCACAGAACTGCAGCAACGGCTATCGGAGACGAAACGCCGCGCAGACGAAGAGATTGCCTCGTTGCAAGCGAGGCTTTCGGAAGAGCAACACCGTGCCGGCGAGAGGATCGCGGCGCTGGAAGCGGAGTTGGCCGATTCACAGTGCTCCGCCGACGAGCGATACGTTTCACTTCAGCGTCAGTTCCAGGAGTGCCACGAAGAGCTGGATGCGTTACGGAACAAGCGTCAGGAAGCTGACGGGCAGATTACTACATTGGAATTCGAGTACAGGGAAGCCCAACGGCAGATAGAAGAACTGCAGGTGGAAAAGGGACAGTTGGGCGAAGAGCTTCAGGCGGCTCGATCGCGGCTGGGGGGGATCGAACAGACTTTGGCGACAGCGGAAGCAAATGCCGAGGAGTGGGAAACACGCTACAACGCACTGCACCGCGAGCATGGCGACATCTTGGAGCAGGACCACCAGGCCTTGCTGCAGCGTGCTGACGAAATTACGTCGCTACACATGGAAATCAAGTCACTTCAGGGAAAGTTGTCGATACAAGCGTCGGACCTGCGCCATAGCCACGAGGTCGTTACCGCGCACGAGACCGAGCTATCCGCCTGCAAGGAAACGATTAAGGGTCATGTCGAAGAAATTGAATCGTTGTCGTTGCAGTTGGCGCAGGTCAAAGAGCGTCATGTGGCGGCGATTAACGATGTCGAACACGAAAACGGAAATCTGCAGGATCAGATCGGCAAATTGCAGGACGAACTTACCGAGTTGCAGATGGCATCCAGCGAGCGTCAAGCCAGATTTGAACAGCTAAGCGTTGATCATGAGGAGCTTGCCGCAACCTTGGCCGACCAACAGGGGGCGTCACGTCAGGTCTCCGATCAGTTGGTGACCGCCCGCGAGTCGATCGTTCGACTTGAGGAGACCGTGTCACAGCGAGAGGAAGCGATTGTGCAGTTGCAGGCAATGCTCAATCAGCAATCTGCCGCCATTGAAGAGCACGAACAGACGATTGCCAACTTGAGCGGATCGGTAAGTGAATCGCAGTTTACTATGGGACAATTGAATCTGGAGAAGTCGGAATTCCTGAATGGACTGCAGGCCGAGCGTGAACGACGAAGGAACGCGGAGGAACTGTTGTCGGAATCTCGGCAATCCGTGGCAGCGCTGGAAGTGACCGTGGCGACGAATGAGCAAGAGTTGGAGCAATTGCGCGAAACGATGGGGACCCTGCGTGATACAAACACGGAGTTGTCCTCGCGACTCGATCAGCTCGTGTCGCAGCGTGATGAGTTGGCAGAAAGGGTTGCCCAAGCGGAATTGTCGATACCGGAGCTGCGGGCGGAATTGGCCGACGCACTGGGTTCAGTCGATTCGCTAAGTTCCGAGGGCGAACAGTTGCGGATGCAACTGTCCGAAGCTGAAGTCCGACTAAGTGAATACGATGGCGAACTCGTACAACTACGCACGAGGAATCAAGAATTGGCGGAAGAACGAGATGCCGTTACCGCCGCACTACGTCGAATGGAAGGCACGCTCTCGTCCCTGCAACGCAATGTGGAAGAGCTGACGGAGCAGGTTGAACTTCTCGAGGATGAAAAGAGCGAAGCGGTCCGCCGTGTCGAGGCAGCGAAGGGAGCCGCCATCGCGCGTATCGAATCCGAGAAAGACGAGGTGATCGACCGTCTCGAGCGAGCCCAAGATGAGCTTGCGTCGCGGCTCAATCGTGAGCACCATCAGGCGTTGAGCTACATCCGTCTGGAGAATGAGGAGACTATTGCCCGGTTGCAGCGAGATCGAGCTGAGCTGCAGATGAAACTAGAACGGGAACGTGATGAATTGGCTGGCCAGCTGCGCCGCGAAAAGGAAGCCTTGACACTGCGGTTGGAACGGGAGGAAACACGACGCAGCGACCTTGAGACGACCTTGATGTCACATCTGGAAACTTTGGAGCGAATGCAGGCCGACTCGCAGTCACTGGAAGAGCTAATCCAACAGCAGGCCGCGATTCAGAATTCGCTTCATAAAAAGACGACAACACTTCGAGCTTTCATGCCCGGCAAGCCGGCGTCCGCAGCCAAGTCCGACGACACGCATGCGGTAACCCTCTCAATCGTCGAGGCTCGGCAGCGGCGCGATAGCGAGCGGTCGGAAGATCAGGGACAGCTTGAGGACAGTGTTGCCGTCCATGAAGTGCGCGGGAAGGTGTTTACCACGCCCCCAGGCCAAATCGATGACCTCAAGGCCATCTCGGGGGTGGCCGAGGTGATCGAACAAAAACTGAATGACCTGGGCGTCTACACGTACGAACAAATCATGGATTGGGACGAAGCCGCTGTGGAGGAGTACTCCAAACTGATGGCCTTCAAGGATCGCATTCAGCGTGAGAATTGGGTTGAACAGGCGCGACGGTTGCATTACGAAAACCAGTATCGTCGCCGAGCCGCGTGACCACAGTTCAACACCGAGCCCAACAAAAAACAAGAACCAACGGTTTCCTATCGCGGTAACCGTTGGTCCTTTTTAATTTGCCGCCGTTAACGTCGCTCCTCGCTGCCGCTGCTGAGGCGTAGGATGCTCGAGCGGAGATCAGGTCAAGATCGACCTAACAGACGCCAGCACACTTCTTGCATCGTCGACGCTGGCGGTTCAACGCCGCTCCGCATTTGGCGCAGCGACGATGACGTAGACGCTTGGCACGTGGTGTTCGTGGACGCAGTCCCATACAATGTTAACTCCGAAGTCATACCAGGCCCAAACACGGGGCCGAACCGTTGAGTCGCGAGCTATCTTATCGGCCGAACATCTTCTCCACAACGCCAGTTGGTCGATCGGCTCGGTACCCATCAAGCGCCCCCCCTGTTTGTACGTGGAGGAATCGCCACAAGTCACCTTCATGTTGCTTTTTTTCACAGGCTCAACAACACAAACACAACGTTTTTTCGTAGTTTCGTCAACATGATTCCGTGGTTTTGGTGACGTCTCGCCACATGTTGTCAATTGGCAACCGGCCATCGGTTCAACCTGCGAAGGTTACGCTTAACGGTGGAGTTATGATGACATAGATAGTGCGCTTTTTTGTCTGGCACTTGTTTGACAGCTGGTGGTTGATAAGGTATTTTTTTGATGGCCGGGAAGTGTGCACTTCTCGTGAAATGCCTCCCAGCCAACTTGTTACAGAGCTCGACAAAGGCAAACCGGTTGAGAAGCCGGGACGCAAAGCCTTGGGTCCAAACACGGATACCAGCCAATTATTGGCGGGGTTTGGATTGCCAGGTTGCCGAAAGCGCGGTCCATACCTTTTAGATTGCGCAGGTAAGTCCTATGTCAAGCGTCTCCATGCACGCCACGCTTTTGGGTGCCACGCTTTTGGGTGACGGTCGGCACGCTTTACCCGATCGCATCAAGCATGTGTTACAGCACTTGCACTTAGCGCGCCAAACCGCCAGGAACTGCGACTGTGACATTTGGGATTTCGCAGTTGACGTCCCTAGCTTGCGGGAATTCGGTGTCTCGTTTACCGATTGCCGGTGGATGATCTGTGTTGGCTATGTGAAGCAAGCCATCGAGACAACTCTCGTGGGTGACCCGTGCCGTAGCTTCCGCGCCGCGACGAATCTGTACCTCACTCCCCAAACCTGCCTTGTCCTCACCGACGAGGGGAGCAGTTATCTCGAAAGCGTGCTTACCGCGACGGAATCCGAGAATGCCACCAGTCGCATACAGCTGGACGAAAAGCCGATCTGGGATCGTCAACGGAATGAACTGTGGTATGGTGAAACGTTGGTCAAGAAATACAAACTGCCGGCCTCCAATCAAGCAACCGTTCTACAGGCATTCGAAGAAGACGGCTGGCCGGCGCGCATCGACGACCCATTGCCACCCAAACCCAATCAAGATTCCAAACGGCGTCTGCACGATACCATCAACTCGTTGAATCGCAATCAGCGGCAGCGAAGTCTGAAGTTCACCGGTGACGGAACCGGGCATGGTGTCTGCTGGGAACCGCTGAGCTAGTGACGACGCACCACCAAACCGGCACTATAGCTCCGTTTCCCACCACGAAGTCCGGTGACTAGAATATCTTTAAGTACATGTCGCGGCCGAGGCGTTCTCCTTCACCAGGGTGTCTCAAGAACGGGGCCAGGGATTCGACATGTCGCGGTCTTTGCGGAAGTGAATGGGGCAGTAGTGCGGTGAGTTCGGGAATGTCCGCGCTGGCCTGTCCGCAAAGGCCGTGCTTCTTTCCCCTGCCGGGCCGACTTTGGACTCCGACCGTAGCCATTCAACGGCGCATCGGGTATGCTGGCGTCCTCCGGTGGTAAGAGCTTTTGCCCCGGCGTTGCCCCGGTTCCCGATAGCTCCGATGCGCGCCCCTGAATCGATCACCCATCACGATCCATCCGCAGGTGTTGATGCGGCCAACTTCCTCGATGCGCTTCGTCGTGTTGCTAGGACCGCTCCCAATCGTTCCGCGCTGACCTACTATGACCTTGGTCCGGACCTTTCCGATCCGATAGGGATAGTCACGTACGGTCAACTCATGGTTGCCAGTCATAACCTTACCCAGTCCGTTCTGGGTTGCTGCGAACCCGGTGACCGAGCGGTGTTGAGTTTCTCCACAGGGCCGCAATTCATCGCCGCCTACTTGGCCTGCCTGCAAGCGGGCATCGTAGCCGTGCCGGTCAAACCAGCACCTCGAAATCGAGATACATCGCGTCTAGAGGCCTTGATTGACGATGCTCAGCCAAAGGTCGTGCTTGGCGATCACGCTGGACTAGCCGCTTGGCCCCACAAAAACGTCCCGCTGATCGATGTGACGCTCCAGCGGATCGGCGCGCCCACGATGGATATGGAAAGCCCATCGGCGCCCAATTGGGTGTGCCAATCCAATCCCGTTGCCGACGACGACTTGGCAATGCTGCAATACACCTCGGGTTCCACATCGGCGCCGAAGGGCGTACGTCTGACCCATGGCAACTTGTGGCACAACATTCAAAACATCTGTTGTCGATTCGGTGTCCAAGCAGGTACCGTCAGCGTTACCTGGTTGCCTCATTACCACGACATGGGGTTAATCGGCGCTCTCCTTGCGCCGCTTGCGGTGGGTAGTTCGATTCATGTGATGTCCCCCACGCAGTTTCTTCAGCGCCCCTGGCAATGGTTGCGTCTGATTTCCCAAACCGGTGCAGAGATTAGTGGAGCACCAAACTTTGCGTACGACCTGTGTGTTCGCTACGCCACGCATGACGACTGCTTGAACCTCGACCTGAGGGCCTGGCGTCTGGCATTCAACGGAGCGGAGCCCATCCGCCGCGAAACGCTACGAGCATTTGAGCGAGCTTTCGGCAAGCTGGGCTTTCGTAGTGCGGCATGGTATCCCTGTTACGGTCTTGCGGAAGCCACGTTGCTAGTGACGGGCCCCCGGTTCAGTCGGGAGCCGCAGTCCCCAGAGATCGTTGCAGAAGATCGAGCCCCAGAAACTCCACCCATGGGCGATGATTCTTTCGGACATCCGCAATCGCTGGTTGCTTGTGGCACGCCGATCGACGGCACCGACGTTGTGATTGTCGATCCACAGTCACACCAGACGTGCCGCCCAGGTTCCATCGGGGAGATTTGGGTCCATGGCCCGTCCGTTTCGAAAGGGTACTGGCGGGTTGACGATCCGGACAACTCGTCGGCTGCCGCGATCCACAAGACACTGGCGAATGATCATCGCAAGTTTCTTCCCACCGGCGACTTGGGATTCATTCACGGAGGGGAGCTTGTCGTTTGTGGTCGCATTAAGGATCTGATCATTGTTAGTGGCAGCAACTATTACCCTCAAGATATCGAGACTGTGGTTGTTGCCTGCCATTCGCGTCTCGACTGCGGTCGTTGTGCTGCGTTTCCGCTATCGACGCCTCAAGGCGAGATGTTGGGCGTAGCGTGCGAAGTAGCCCGTCACCAGCGGAGAGGGTTGCCGACAATCGACGTATTTCAGGCCATTCGAACGGCCATCATCGATCGTTTCGACATTTCTCCAACATACATTGCGTTGCTCACGCCAGGCCAGTTGCCGCTTACGACCAGTGGCAAGCTGCGCCGACAGCAATGTGCAACACATGCCGGTCGGGGTGATTGGAAGACCATCGCGATTTGGACCAGTGAAGATCCAAGTGAGTCGCATTCGACCCCTGTGATTTCCTCGCAGTCTACCACTGGCGATGGTGTGACGATCAGTCCACGCAGCGTAGAGGAAGTGGTGAATTGGCTTGTCGCCCGAATCGCCGAAACCTGCGAGATTTCGCCGCTCCGTGTCGACACGACGGCGCCGTTTACCAGTCTCGGTATCGATTCGGTTCGTGCCGCTCGTCTGACAGGGGACGTCGAACAGTTTTGGGGACGGCGGCTGTCGCCAACGGCGATCTACGAGTTTCCCTCGATCGGTCAATTGGCACGGCACCTGGCAGACGGAAACTCGCATCGATTCCACGCACCCGATGGGGAGTTGGACGAGCGTTGTGATCGGCCTGCCAAGTGCGAACCGATAGCGATCGTTGGGATGGCATGTCGTTTTCCGATGGCCGACAATCTTGCTCAATTCTGGCAATTGCTTCGTCATGGCATCTGTGCCGTTCGGCGAGCGTCGCCACACCGCCTCGCTTGTTTTGCGGCGGGACACGATCCTGACGAACCGGCGGGCTATCTTGACCGTATCGACCAGTTCGCCACTGAGTATTTTGGGATCTCACCGCGTGAGGCGATCGCCATGGATCCGCGTCAGCGACTGCTGATGGAAGTTGCCGTTGAAGCGATCCTGGATGCGGGGTACGCGGTCGAGCAGCTACGGTCCTCACGGACGGGTATATTCGTCGGGTTGACCGGTGGTGAGTATGATCAAGTCCTAGGCGCATCTGACCAAAACGACTTTTTGTGCGCGACGGGTGCCGCCAGCAGTATTGCTGCCAATCGATTGTCATACTATTTCGATTGGGTTGGTCCCAGCATCGCCGTCGACACTGCCTGCTCGTCATCGTTAGTCGCGTTGCACCTGGCGATTGAATCGCTGCAACGCGGTGAGTGCACCATGGCGATGGTCGGCGGTGCGAACCTGTTGATTTCACCACGTACCTCGAAGGTGTTGCGAAATGGACGGTTCCTTTCCCCAGACGCTCGCTGCTATGCGTTTGATCGTCGTGCGAACGGGTATGTGCGTGGCGAGGGGGTCGGCGCGGTCATGTTGAAGCCGCTGTCGTCAGCGACGCGAGATAACGATCCTGTATATGCCGTGATCCGGGGAAGTGCGATCAATCAGGATGGTCGCAGCAACGGGCTGACGGCACCCAATCCGGCGGCGCAGCGTCAGGTGATATTGTCGGCGTTAAAATCAGCCCGGGTGGGTGCGGACCAAATCGGTTACGTCGAGGCACACGGCACCGGAACGGCCTTAGGGGATCCGATCGAAGCTCGCACGTTGGGGGAGGTCCTGAGTCAAGGACGCCATGCCGACCGCCCTTGCTACCTGGGCTCCGTAAAGACCAATATTGGGCATCTCGAACCGGCGGCCGGAATTGCCAGCGTGATCAAAGTCGCGTTGATGGTTGAACATCAAAGTATCGTGCCGTCGCTTCACTTTGAATATGCCAATCCGTTGATTCCCCTCGACGAACTGTATCTCGATGTTCCCACACGTGTGATTCCGTGGCCGTCCAGCGGACTTCTCAGCACGGCGGCCGTCAGTTCGTTCGGCTTCGGTGGGACAAATGCACATGTCATATTGCAGTCCGTTAGGGATGCATTGCGCCCGACGGGCCACCGCAAGCGGCTGTTGCCACCACACTGGAAGCGTGGAACGTATTGGCCCCTTCGGTCGTTGACGGACGGCCGCGATGAACCTGCCGCGATCCCCGCGAGGAATAAAGATGTCACTCTGGAACAGTACCTCGTTCGGCTGGTCGCAGATATTCTTCATGCGAATATTCAAGTTATCGACCTGGCCACACCCTTGGCTGCGATGGGGGTCGATTCGGTGATGGCCCTCGAGCTGGCGGACCAAATCGCGGACGACTACCATATTGAGCTTCCGACGACATTCTTGGCGTCGAATCCAACATTACTTGATGTTGCAACTTACGTTGATACTCAATTGCGCGAATGCCAGACGGCGCCCGGCGATGCACATCCGCCGCGCAACGCAATCCTGGCCCCCTCTCACGGACCGCCATCGCAGATCCAACAACAGCTCTGGACGCTCGGCCAGATCAGTGATGCCTCTGGAGTGCTGAATATCGCCATGACCCTGCAGTTCCATGGCGACGTCGATAGCAGCGTCTTACAGTGCTGCCTGCAATTGCTGGTCGACCGACATGATGCCTTGCGAACCACAGTGGCGATTCACGGTAGGAGTCTTCAACAGACCGTCCATTATCAGGCCGCGGTGGCACTTCGACATCTTGATTTACGGGCGATGGAAGCGGAAGCGAGCCAAACGGTTTTAAAGCAGGAATGGAAGAGACTAAGCCGCGAGCCATTCGATTCAAGTGATTGTCCTCCGTGGCTTCGAGCAACGTACATCCAGCTCGATAACGCCAATTCCATTTTGGGCCTGGCCGTCAGCCACCTTGTTTGTGATGGTTGGTCGTTGCGAATTCTGGCAGATGAGTTTGCGATGGCGTACGAGGCATTATGCCGCGATGAAATGCCAACTTGGCCAGAGGGGCCTGCACCCTCATGGATGCCATGCCTGTCCGCGTCGTGCGATTGCAATTCCGGTGACACAGACGATCCGTCTCGCCCGGCCGAGACCGCATTGGACACGCAAGTATCGCTGGCGTCGATTACGCTGCCGTACGATATGAGGCCGAACGGGCCTCGTTCCTTCAAGGGCTCACGCGTCGACTTTGCGATCGATGTTGACTTTAGCCATCGTATCGTGGAATTGTGCCGGTTAGCTGCCGTGACACCGTTCGTGGCGTTTTCAGCGGCAACGCTGCTTGTCTTGTCCCGATACGCCAACGACGTGTCGCGATCGCTGCCGCTCGGCTTCACATCAGCCGGGCGGACGGATGGTCATGCTCGACGCACTGTCGGGCCCTGGCTGCGGCCACTGGTCATGAACATTTCCGTCGACGAAACGACAAGCGTGAGGGAATGGCTGGTGCGTGTTGCCCAAGAAGTGCTGCGTGTGCAACAGGAAGGGGCTTGCGACGGTGGAAGGGAGAGCTCGGGTGTCAGAAATCGATTTTCTCAAGTTGCCGTCGACTACCAGGACGCCTTGCCAGAGATCCGGATGGACAATCTACGCATTGTGCCGACCGAGTTGGATAACGGCGCGTCGATGTCGGAATTGAGCTTGGCCGTGCGGCGAAAGATCGACTCCTTCCACGGCCATGTTCAATTTGCGAACACCTTGTTCGGTGTGCCAACGGCATTGCGGTTCGCTGAACACTGCAAAACGGTTTTGCATGCGATGTGCGACGACCCTTCGCAATCGCTCGCGGAACTCCCGCTGCTTTCGCGCGATGAGAGCAAGTTTCTCGATTCCTGCAACACGGAAACGGTGTCGGAGTACTGCTCGATGCAGACAGTTGCGATGCAAGTTCATTCCATCGTACAGCAACAACCAGGACAAACGGCAATTATCGATAGCCAACAGCAGTTGACTTACGACGAGTTGTGGCTGCGTACGGAAAGTCTGGCGGCATGGCTTGACCGTATCGGCGTCACTAAGGGGGATCGTGTCGGATTGCTGCTTCGGCGTAGCGTGCATGTACCGGCGGTCATACTGGCGGTCCTGCGATTGGGAGCAGTATATGTACCCGTGGACGAAAAGTACCCACGGTTGCGAAAGCTGCATGTGATCGGCGACGCCAAGCTAAAATGTCTTGTTAGTGATCTGGACGTCGATGAACTCAAGGACGACGAACGCGTGCCACCCATTGTCGACCTGAGGCAGGCAAACTGGGAGCAGTCGCTCGAGCCTCGCGGTTATCGAGACGCGGAGATCACCCCGCGCGATCCTGCCTACATCCTATACACCTCAGGTTCGACAGGTGCTCCCAAGGGGGTCGTGGTGACGCATGGGAATCTTCTGAATTTCCTGCACGCGATGGATGTCCTGCCCGGCGTAAAGGATTCGGGAACCTGGTTGGCGATCACGAGTATCGCGTTCGACATCTCGGTTTTCGAATTGTTATGGACACTAAGTCGTGGCTTTCGCGTAATCGTGATCGACGATCCACTAGCAGCCACACAGAGGTTGGATTCATGCAAGTCGACTTCTCTTCGGTTGCCGGAGATCATGCGGCGATACGATGTATCCCATTTGCAGTGTACCCCGGCATTGGCTCATGTTCTGATGGCAGACCCCGAGCTGTTGGTCCCTCTATCTCACCTGAAGTTTCTTTTCGTAGGGGGCGAGGCCATACCCTTGGCCCTTGCCCGAAAACTCTCCTCCGTTGTTCGTGGGCAGGTCTACAACATGTATGGGCCAACAGAAACCACTGTCTGGTCGACTGCCCAATTGCTGACACCTCACGACGATTGCGTTTTGATCGGCCGCCCGTTGGCAAACACGCAAACGTATGTTCTCGATCAGCGGCAGCGCCGGTTGCCATGCAATGTTCCAGGCGAGCTTTACATTGGCGGAGATGGTGTGTCGCATGGATATTTTGGGCGCGATGATGAAACCGGTCGGCGTTTTATTGCCAATCCGTTTCGGTCCGGCGAGGGTAGGCTGTTTCGCACCGGCGACAAAGTCATGCAACTGCCCGACGGAAGCCTGCGATACTTGGGAAGATTGGATTCGCAGACAAAAATATTCGGGCACAGGATTGAAGCAGGCGATCTTGAGCTCGCCTTGGCCGAGCATCCGCTGGTGGTGCAGGCTGTGGTAGTAATTGAGGCACGTGGCGAAGAGCCCCAAACAGAAGTACATGCATTTGTTACCACAAGGGATAACACAGCCGTGAGTGTCGAAACCTTGCGGCAGCATTTGACTGAACGCTTGCCCGCCGCCGTCATTCCCACGCGGATCACTGTAGTTTCCCGTTTCCCCTTGACGGCCAACGGCAAAATTGACCGAAAGGCGTTAAGTGAATGGCCGACCGCCGACGTGTTCGTGAGCGATACGATGGGCAATACCTCGAACCATCAAGTATTAGGGGGATTGTCCGTTGATGTGCTGTGTCAAGCCGCTGCAGATGAACTTGGTTATGCGGTTGCCGACTGGGATGCCAGCGCCACTGAACTGGGACTATCTTCGGTCGATGTCATTCGGATCGTACACCGGATCGAAACGGCGCTCGGCATTCGCCCGGCCATTCACCAGATTGTGGCCGGTGAGTCGCTGGCGACGGTATTTCAACATGCGATCGATGTTCTTTCGAGTCATTCCGGGTCGCTGACAGCGTCGGTGGCCGGGGTGCGGGGCGAGCGCGAGCCCACTGACGCTGCAGCGTTACGTTCGCAGTCACCTCCAACGCCATTGCGACGGCCGCCACCGTCGAATTCCGTTCTTTCGTCCGTTGCCCGACGAAGGCAGCGACGGGAAGTGGCGGACTTGCATCACAACTACGCGCGATATGTTGAGCCGGTCAAATCCGAGTTGCTGGGGCGCGTCGGATTGGATATTGCCTATTGCCGCGGTCAAGGAATGTACTTATGGGACGCGGAGGATACGCAGTATCTTGATTTCGTGTCGCAGTACGGGGCGTTGCCGTTTGGATACAACCCACGTGAGATCTGGAAGGCGGTTGCGGCAGTTCGTCGGAAGCGACTGCCGAGTGTTGCCACGAACTCGCTGTTGGAATCCGCCGGCCAGTTGGCGGCGAAATTGCTGGAATGTGCTCCACTGGGAATGGAGCACGTCGTGTTCTGCAATAGCGGAGCCGAAGCAATGGAGGTCGCGATCAAACTGGTGCGATCGGCTACGGGGCGAAGACGCATTCTGGCCGCATGCCAGGCGTTTCATGGTCTGACCACAGGAGCTTTGTCAGTAACAGGTGAGCCGGAGTTTCGCGATGGCTTCGGCGTCGACGACGTGAACGTTGATCACGTGCCGTTTGGCGACAGCGAGGCCGTTCGCAACGCCCTTGCGGCAGCGACCGACAGATATGCGGCAGTTATTGTCGAGCCGATTCAGGGGGAGGCTGGGATCTTGCTTCCACCGGCCGGATATTTGACCGAATTGCGATCCTTGTGCGATCAACATCAAGTGTTGTTAGTCTTCGACGAAGTCCAAACCGGTCTCGGCCGCACCGGACGTCTTTTCGCCTGTCAGCACGAACAAGTCAATCCCGATGTGATGACCTTGGCCAAGGCGTTGGGAGGAGGGCTTGTGCCGATCGGAGCGGTCCTTTGCAACCGTCGTGCCTATAGCGATCGGTTTGGCTTGCGGCATTCCTCCACGTTTGCGGGAAACAGTCTCGCGTGCCAGGTTGGATTGGCCAGTCTGCAGCGGCTGCGAGACAACGGCGAAGCACTGGTCCGCCACGTGGCGACCACTGGCAGATACCTGCTGGAACGACTGCAGCAGGTGTCCATTACGTGCGCGCCGCTAGTGCGTCAGGTCCGTGGCCGCGGTTTGATGCTGGCGATGGAATTCGACTTTGATTCCCTGCACGATCACGACGGACTGCTGCCAATCCTCGTCGAACAACAAATGTTGATCCACTTGCTGGTTAGTTATCTGTTGCACGGCGAAGGGATTCGAGTTGCCCCTTCGTTTATGGGACGAAACGTGTTGCGAATTCAACCGGCTTTGATCGCCGAGCGACAGCACTGCGACCGATTTTGCCAGGCGATGGAGCGGGCACTCAAGCTGATCGCGACCGGTCGAACCGACGTCTTGGTGGCTCCCTTGGCGGGAATCCGCGGGCGCGAATTTCGCCAGCGCGTGGCTCAAACGGTGCCGCTGTCGTCAGCAGCCGGACACCGGCGAACTGGCACGCCAGCCGATCGGTGTGCCAAGGCCCGGGTCCGCGTCGATGCAACGCAGCAAACGAACGGAAACTCGCGGGTGCGGAATCATGCGAAAGTGCGCAACTTCGGCTTCATCGTGCATTTGGCCGCACTGAGCGACCTCGCCCGTTTTGACCCGCTGTTGGCAGACTTTGATGTGTCGCAATTGCAACGTCTGAAGAAGACATTGGCGGAGTACGCCGACCCATTCGTGATCGGGCGTGCCGAAGTGGCGTCGCGGCTGGCAGTTGCGGGCCGAGTGCGAGGCACGTTTGTCATGATCCCATGCACACCTGCCGAGTTGGTCCGGATGCCGCGAGATGAATCCATTGGACTTGTCCAACAGGCCGTCGACTTGGTTGCCGGGGAATCGGTTGAGGTAATCGGCCTGGGCGGTTTTTCCTCCGTGGTGACCGCCGGCGGCCTGGCGCTAGACAGGCGATCCCTCCCTCCCATTACCTCCGGAAATGCATTTACTGTTAACGCGGCGGTGTCACTCGTACGCGAGAAGTGTCGGGAACGTGGCGTGTCGCCACACGAATCAACCGCGGCGGTGATCGGAGCGGCCGGGCAGATCGGACAAGCCGTGGCGATCGATCTTAGCGGTTCCTTCAAACGACTGGTGTTCATCGGACGGCGTTCCGACTCGGCCGATGCGTCGCGGCGTTTGCGCGATGCGGCCCAAGCGGTCGTTCGGCATGCACTTGGCCAACGTGACGTGTGCGCTGACAGTATCGTCGAGACTGACGACAATGTGGCGCCTGGTGCCGTAGCGGAGTTGGTTCGAGCGCGAGCTAGTTCCTTGCGTGGCGAACAACGAATCATGGAGAAGATTGCCGATGAATTGCTATCGGATGGAACACTGCAATTGGCCAGCGACTGCCGGGAAGGTGTTGCAGTTGCAGATGTGATTGTGGGGGCGACAAGTGCGACCGAGCCGTTTCTGGAGGCTGCCTGGATTAAACGCCACGCGATCGTCTGCGATGTGTCTCGACCATCGATCGTGCCTCCAGCGGTGATCAAGATGCGCGACGATGTCGATTGGCTGGAAGGCGGGGTCATTCAACTGCCCGGCCAACCAAAGCTCGGCGTCTACGCTGGTCCGGCCGTCGATCGCACGTTTGCCTGTGTCGCCGAGACAATGTTGTTGGCCTGGCAGCCGGAATTGCGGTCGACGGATGTAACGGCGGAGCTTGATGCCGGTGTGATCCGGCAATTGGGACTCGCTGCACAACGACATGGGTTGACGGTACTTCCCCATCGACTCGGAGCCGAGCACGATTCGCGTGCGTAACCTTCCGTGCCGCAATCAATCGTCTCGCTCGCCAAACTGACGGACGATTTCTGAGGTCAGTTCGATGTTGATTTCGTTGTCCTGTCCTGCCACGACTTCGTACGATTGACCGACCAATCGCAGGACATCAAACGGCGGCTTCTTGGCCGGTTCGTTGCCGGGTGTTGTGCCGTAGAGCGTTACGCGATGTTTCCCCACTACTGCGCCATCGGTATCGCTGTACGTACCCAACCGATAGGTGCCATCGGACTGAATGATACCAAAGGCCGCCTTGCCAGGATTGGGCTGCCCCGGTTGCGCAATCGGCTCCAGCGATACCCGACCTTGTGGAAGTGGGTTTCCGTTGAGCGTTACGGTCCCGTGGACCTTGGCGATGGTAGGGTGGTCAGAGCTGCAGCCCGCGACGGCTATCCAACCCAAGACACATACGAGCGCAGCCAGCCCGCGGAGCGTCCAATTTGTGTGTGGTTGTTCCGTTTGTAGCATCATCGGTTCCTCAATTCGACGGCTTATCGACAAGCAATTGACGAAGAATCGACAATACTTCCACAGCCTGTTTGACGGCATTTTTCACAGAAATATGAAATCGGATCGACAGGGTATCGACAGGGTATCGACAGGCCTTCCACTGCGCGCATTTGCCGCCGACTGGGCAATTGGAAGTTCATCGAGGCTGTTGAATAGGGCATGATTGCTAGAACTCGTCCATGATCACGCCGTCTTCGCGGTCACCCAGCAAACGGAAGGTGGTCAGGTCCAATTCGATCGACAGGAAGTGAACCGAGTTGTCGACGAAGACGAACTGACAGCCGCCGGGGTGCCAACTGAAGGCACAGTCGTCATTGACGGCACGGGCGCGATCCTGTGGAGTCAGCGGGAAGACCGGTGACGAAATATTGCAGTTGATCACATCTTCGGTCTTGAACAGGGTCGCCTCATCGCGAGCGGGCGACCCAATCCACAATGGCCAGTCCTCTTCGTCGATGTAATATGCCGATTCCCCCAGTAGAATCGTCTTGCTTGTCCCGTCTTTAACTTCGCGGAGGCGGGTGGCCAGGCGTTGAGGGTCCTTGACGAACTGAACAGCGCGGCCTTGGATATCGATCCAACATCGCTGTTCCTGGTTCGCCTCATCGGGACGCAGCAGAATTCCGCGGTCGCAGAAGCCGCGCGAGCCCTTGTAGCTGGCGGTGGCGTAACCGGAATAATAGGAAGGGTAGCCCGAGGCAAGGTTGGGGGATACGGGGGGCAGCGATGTTGAGGGGCAGAGGAACACCGATAGTTCGTGATCGCCCCCCGGAAGTGGCGCTCGCGATTGAAAGGCCGCACGGAAGACACCTGGTTGCCACGGATCAGGGTACCCGGGCAATTGTGAATTGGCAATCATACTGTAGATGCCATTTTCTTCGAGATAGGGGAGCACCTTCGTCGCCCACCCCAGTCCATTCTCTCGATCCGCATGGTTTTCATCCGGATGACTGTACACGCCTTTCGGAAATTCCTGTACCGCTTCGTGAAACATGATCAGCGACAGGCCAATCTGCCGAACGTTGTTGGCACATTGGATACGGCGAGCGGCCTCGCGCGCCGCGTTGACCGG
>JAGQPD010000491.1 GCA_020426865.1 Planctomycetales bacterium | reverse complement strand
CGGCCTTGTGAATGGCCGCCAGCTTTTGTTGCTGCAGCATTTCCTCGGTCACGTCGCGAACCGACACAATCAAATGTTCGGGCAACGCGTCATCGCCCAACACGGGCGCGGCGTGGACCTGAAAAAAGCGATGCTCGCCCAATCGGAGCTTCGAGCTGCTTGGCTGGCCAGTCGCCAGCGCCGTGTGGAACGGACAAAAATCGGGCCCCAAAATCTCCGGGTTGCCCAAGACCGCGTAAAAATTGCGGTCCACGACGCTGTCACAGCCTACCCAGCGGCGAAACTGGTCATTGCCCCACCGGATCGTATTGGTCGAGTCCACGACGACGACGCCGTCCGGCATTCCGTCCAGGATGCGTTCATTCTGAAGCAACCTCCCGAACTCCGCAGCTTCCGCAAAAAAAGCCGGTTCGACGAGCAAACCGGCGTATTGATTGCGACTAAGTAGCGAGAGGGCACGTAACGGTTCTTTGACCGTCACGTATTCATACGAATCTGGCTCAAATCGCGTTGCCTCGGGCGGCTTGTCGCGAACATCGCCTAAACAGAGAATTTTGGGTTTGTCGCTCAACCCCAAAGCTCCTGGCAGTAAACGGAGTGACCAGGGATTATAGAAGCCGCCAATCTTCCTCACAACCGGGACAACTCTCAGCCAATTCGCCTGCTGGCGACCGATCGTCGTGCCCCAAAGTCCGTCGTGCGGCTTCCACGTCTCTATCTGAATCGGCCGCTTGGGCCGTATCTATTCACAACCTTTCTCAGACTAGTCACCGGGATTTTTTTGACCAGCCAGAACACTTGCCTTAATCGGCACAAATGACATCGCGCGGCCGTGTCGGATAAACAGCCATCGCTTCGTTTACTCGTGATCCGATTCGCCCGGATGCGCCTCGTCCAACGCCTCGCAACCCAGCACGATGAACGTCCAAGCGGCCGTAAAGGCGGTCAGCATGAGAATCCAAACCAAAACCCAATAGAAAGCAGTCATCGGGAACACCCTTGCGGAGAGAACGTCGGCAGGAACGCCAAACAATCTTAGTCGGACGACGCCGTCTGGACAGCGCCCGAAAACGGGACATTCTCCCCGAAGATTCCAATTTCAGCAACCGATCCGAAAACCGACGCACAGCCCAAACGACTTGCCTATCTCGAACGGTAGTCGGGCAGAATCTAAGCGACCGGTTCTCCCAGGAACTCGGCCAAACGGCCATGCGTCTCGGCCTCGTGCAACGCGAGCTTGCCGAATCCGTAGGCGGCGCCTTCGCGAACCGCCGCTTCCTGATGGTCCTGATAGTTCGTCACCAGCATTACCGGCAACGACGCTAGCTGCGGGTCGGACTTGATCTGTCGCAGAATCTCGATTCCGTCGCTGTAATCCTGGTCAAGCTTGCGGTTGATCAACACTAGATCCACCGACTCGACACGCAGCAGCGCCAACGTATCGTCGGGCCCGTCTGTCTGCAGCACTTCGGCGGCGAATCGCGACACCAACATGTTGCGAATGGCCGCATGGTCCGGGACACAATTGCCGACGTCCAACACGCGTTTCTTCATTTCCAGCCGCTCCGGTTACTAATGGCGATAGCCAACGTGCCGATTTCACTCCGCCGCAAATCCGGCACCACGATCAGCAATGCCGGTCGTAGCGAAACCGACGGGCGCGGATGGCGACACCCGCGAAAACTTTGCCGCACACGTTGTTAATTTGCATCGTATGTTTCTGCTGAACGGCAGCAACCCGGCCAACGTGGCCAAACGACAACCAACCGTCCGGTCAGCTCGATGC
>JAGQPD010000490.1 GCA_020426865.1 Planctomycetales bacterium | reverse complement strand
CCGTGATCTTCATCGAGCAGTACTTTGGACCGCACATGCTGCAGAAGTGGGCACTCTTGAACGTGTCCTGCGGCAACGTCTGATCGTGATACTCGCGTGCGCGTTCAGGATCGAGTGACAAGCGGAATTGCTCGTTCCAATCGAATTCAAATCGTGCCTTGGAGAGCGCGTCATCCCGGTCACGGGCCCCAGGCCGGTGGCGGGCGACATCGGCGGCGTGTGCCGCGATCTTGTAGGCGATCACCCCTTCACGAACGTCGTTGTTGTCAGGAAGCCCGAGATGTTCCTTCGGCGTCACGTAGCATAACATCGCGGCACCGCTCCAGCCTGCCATCGCAGCACCAATGGCACTGGTAATGTGGTCGTACCCCGGCGCAATGTCCGTCACCAGTGGCCCCAATACGTAGAAGGGGGCGCCATGACACCAATCCATTTGCTTCTTGATATTCATGTCGATCTGGTCCATGGGGATATGCCCCGGCCCCTCAACCATCACCTGCGAACCTTTTTGCCAACTTCGCGTCACAAGCTCGCCCATCACTTTCAGTTCGGCAAACTGAGCCTCATCGCTGGCGTCCGCCAGACACCCGGGACGCATCCCGTCGCCTAAACTCCAGGTGACGTCGTATTGACGCATGATGTCGCAGAGATCCTCGAAATGCGTGTAAAAAGGATTCTGTTGACGATGTGCCATCATCCACTTGGCAACCAGCGATCCGCCTCGGCTGACAATACCGGTCACCCGGTTGGTCGTGAGGTGCAAGTGCTCAAGCAACACACCGCAATGGACCGTCATGTAATCAACCCCCTGCCGGGCCTGATGTTCCACCATGTCGAGGAAATGCTGCGGTCGCATGTCCTCGATCTCCCCACCGAGCTCTTCCAACATCTGATAGATCGGCACCGTTCCGATCGGCACCGGGGAGGACGCAATAATCGATGCTCGAATCTCGTCAATGTCCTTGCCCGTCGACAAGTCCATGACGGTGTCGGCCCCGAAGTGCACGGCTGTGTGCAGTTTCTCCAGTTCGCCCCCCTTGTCACTGGTGACCGCCGAGTTCCCAATGTTGGCGTTGATCTTGCACCGCGCCGCGACGCCGATCGCCATCGGTTCGAGTCGCCCCTCGAGGTGGACCTTGTTGGCCGGAATCACCATCCGCCCCGCGGCCACTTCTTCACGAACCTCTTCTGCACGCAACGATTCTCGTTGCGCTACGTACTCCATCTGCGGTGTGATCTCGCCAGCTCGAGCGGCTTCCAATTGAGTCATCGTTTGGGAACGTCCTTTCAATTCGTGAGCAGGGACCCTCGCGACCGGGTCCGACATTTAACCAGCCTCCCAGGTATCGTACCGGTACCACCGCGTTTGTCAATTGAACCAACACCGTGAAAGCCAGCCACACTAGAGAGTTTTCAGATATTCCATCACGGCCTCTTTTTCGGATTCCGTCAATTGCTCTGGATAAGCGTGCCCGGCCGCACTCTTCCCCCGCCGCGCTGTATCAAAATACTGCCGACGCAGCACGCGATCGAACGTCCCCGCCGGGATTTCCGCAAGCTCCCTCACGGACAACCCCACCCGCTGTGTATCGTATGCGTCGGGATCCCCCTGGCGGATCCAGACCCGCGGCCGCTGGGATGCATGCAACACATGCCACAACGTCGGAACCGACCCATTGTGAAAATACGGCGCCGATGCCCAAATGCCGTCCAGCGGTGGCGCAACGTACCCCTCCGGCTCAATGACCACTCGACGCCCACCAAAATCAGCAAACCAACTGCCAGCATACCCGCGACGATGCTCAGGCAATAACGCGTCGTACCGCACTCGGTCCGTTCCGATCTCGTCAATGGGTACCGTTAACTCCGGGTACGTTTCTCGATCCCCATAGGTGCCGTGACACTCCGCACACTGCCGCTGAAACACCTCCCTCCCCTCTTGCGACAAATCCCTGTCGATCGCAAATGGGTATTTCGGGGGGCAAATCGATTCGAGGTATTGATACACGTCGCGGTAGTCGTTTTCCCCTTCCCGAAATACCTTCGGGCCGTTTTCCGGTACCAACATGAACTGCATCAACGCCCGATGCCCCTTCTCGGCGAATCCATCGATGTAAAGGTGCGACCGCTTGCGAAAATGCCACCACGGTGGTGGCTCCATGTCGTGGTGCACCATCCGCGGCAGCACCGATGGCGGTACCAGATTCAACCGCGCGTCACGCGAGGCCATCAATCCCACGCCAAACATCACCGCGTTGCTCGTCCCACGCGTCGTTCCCAATGGCAGCACCAACTGCCCCAAATCCATTCGCGTCAACGTCGCGCCTTGACGGATCTTTGTCCGGCGAATCTCTTCGGTCATCGTCTCCAGATCGAAATCACTATTCGGTCGCCCCGGATACGCTTTTCCCAACACCTGCCCGCCGTGACAGGCAAAACAATTCATCGTCCAGTTCCCATCACCGTCCACGACGTATTGCAGCGGCTTGCCCGAATCGTCATCGGGCCGCAACGTCAACCCGTAACGCTCAAATGCCATCCGGCGTCGCTCCTCGGGCGATGCCTGCTCCGCCAGCCCTCGCATCGGCTCAGGCCACACCCGCCAAACCTCGTCGAAAGTCCGCTGATGAAAATCAGGCGGCAAGTACGCCTTGTTGATCAAGTGATCGTAACCACGTACAACGGAATCGGCCGCCAGCGCCCCGCCGTAACTCGTCAGAATCACCGCGGCAACCACCGTGGCCAAGGCAAGACTTCGACGAATGAGTGGGACTCGTTGCATACCGGTATTGTAGTGCCAAAATCGAAAGGACAAGAGGAATGGAACCGCAGGGGCGAAAGTGTCCGACAGAAGGAATGCATCGAATGACGAGGGCACTGACGAACCACGGAAACCTTAGGAAGTCCCGTCCTCACGACGACTCCCCAGCGCCATCAGCGCGGGAAGCATCGTCAGATCGGCCACCAGGGCCGACGCAAATGCCGTGCAGCATAGCCCGGAAAACCATCGGATCGGCGGCACCTCACTGCACAACATCACGGAAAACCCGCCGATCAACACCAGCGTGGAGATGACCAACGCAACTCCAACGTGCTCCATCGCCTGCGTGATCGAATCCTGTATGGGTACTCCCTGACGACGATAGTGTCGAACCCGCGCCATGAAGTGAATCGTATCATCGACAGCCACCCCCAGGCAGATGCTGAAAGTGATAACCGCCGTAATCCGCAACGGCTCACCCAGAATCCACAACGCGGCCGCGTTCAATAACAACGGTGTCGCATTCGGCAAGATGCTGATCATCCCCCAACCCAGCGACCGAAATACGATCGCGATCAATGGGATAATGATCAGCGCCGCCATGCCCAAGCTGCGCGCCAAATCGCCGATCATGCGACGCATATTGTGTCCTACGATCACGGCACTCCCGGTCAGCTCGAACGAGAACCCTGGGTGCTGTTGTTCCAGTTCCCCGAGCTGCTGTCGTAACCGCTGCAAATTCTCGTCCCATGCAGCCGCGCCGGTGTTCGGCAAGCGAGCTCGAATCGTCATCCGCCGCAAATCCGTTCGCACCAATGCCTGCAAACGCTCCTCGGGAAACCGACTCAGATGCCGCACACGCCTCTCCAACGGCTGACTACGCCGTGGCAGTCCTTGCAAGACGTTCAAAATCGACATCGGTTCATGGAGATCCTCACATTTCGCCAGCAGCTCGTGCACATGCCCAGCCACGACCAATACGTGCCGGTCTTCCAATGTCTGCCCCTTCGGCCATTGCATGACCACGTACGCCCCAAGCGATCCGCCAAACCCCTCATCGCACAGTTGCATCGCCCGAGCTGTCTCGCTGGCATCCGACATCGCCTCGGTCGTTCGCAAGTCCGGACGCAGGCGTGACGCCATCAGCAGCAAGATCACACTCAATCCGAAACTCGCAATCACAATCAACCGTCGATTACGAAGCACCACCGACAACAATCGCATGAGCACCGATGACACCAAGCTCTCGATGCGATTCCGCTGAAAACTTCCCAAACGATCCGCAAACCGATACGTGCACATCACTGGCATGCAGGCCAGCACCGCCAACAGTGCCAACAACACCCCCATCGCACAGGAGATGCCAAATACCTGGACACTTGGCGTTCGTGCCGCCGCCAGTGACGCAAACCCGATCGCCGACGTCAAGGCCGTCATGACGCACGCCGGCGCCACGGTGGCCAACGCTTGCCGTAAGGCCTTAAACCGATCCTCTAACACCGTACGCTGACGGCGGACTTCCAATAGCAAATGGACGCCATTGGCAAATCCGATAATGAACACCACCGTCGGCAACGCACTGTTAATCCCGTTGATCGGCCACCCCAGCCACCCCATCGCCCCCACCGTCCACAACGCACCTAATCCAGGCGGAATCAGCGCCACCACCAACGATGTCCAGCATCGAAACAGCACCATGGCGATCGCCACCGTAACCACCCCACTGCAGATCCCAAATCTCAACTGGTCACGGCGCACCGCCGCCAGGCTGTCCACCAATACCGCCGGATTGCCCCCGACCAATGGATGCAAGTCGCTCGAAGCGGCAACCTCCGTCACAACCTGCCGCACCGCTTGTACTACAGGCGCCAATCCCGATATCGTGTGCAATCCCTCCCCCACATGCACGACCACGAGCGACACGCGTCCGTCTCTCGAAAGGAATTGCCCTGCCGCCATTGGGTGCCGCAATGCTTCCTTCACCGCGTCCGCGAAGAACTCCTCGGGGTCCTCGTCACCAGGCAGCAAGGGCTCCAACACGGCGTCCTCACGGCGCAGGTCGAAGATGCTCATCACGTCGTCAATCCCCTCGACGCCTCGCAATTGCTCAACCAGGCGTCGCACCGTGCGAACCTGATCGCGTTCCGTCAAATCGGCCCGCATGACCACCAACAGACGATTGTCGTCGCTGCCGAAATCGTCGAAAAAACGACCGAGCTGACGGGTCTCTGCATCGTTTCCCGAAAAGATCGTCCGCGGCTGGTCCTCAAAACTGACGCGGGCGACACCCACCAGCGATACGAAAGTGATCGCAGCAACGATAAGTTGTATCGCAATACGGACCGGCATCTGCAAATCTGGCTTCCTACCTTCTCAGCGCCCGTGCCACTCCTGCAATGACGCTGACGATCAAACAGACGAGCGCTGCTACGGCGCGAGGTCGCACGGAAAGTAACCCATCAACGGTGCTCCCCCCTTTGCGATTTCCGTTAGCGTCTTCCTCGTACGCAAGATACGCCTTGCAGTGCGGGCAACGATCGCCCACGCCTACACGACTCGGTAACTCGTTGTTACAGTTCGTGCATACGTGGACTTCAACTTGGTCATACTGCCTCTCGGGAGCAACCACCGAGGGGGACGGCACCGACGCCAAGTGGTCGGAATTCGTAGAAAACGGCTCCGCCGGTTCCGCTACCGATTCCTGCATCGCCTGCTGCATCCATTGCTCATTCTCTCGCGCTATCTGCTCGTGCCTTTCCCGAACCTCCTGCAGACGGGCCTCGCGGGCCCGAGCGTTTTCGGCGATCACACTGGCCCGATCCCATGACGCCCCTCCCCGACCCTCCGGCGTTCGCGGCCGGCTCACCACCTCGCCACCTCCGCTCGCTATCTCTCCACCAAAATCCCCCGCCCTTCGGTCGCCCGCCATCGCTGACGCCAATGCTGATCGTGCCTGATACGACGCGACGTAGACTTGATCGGGGCCACTAAGCGACGCCAACGGCACGGACTTTTCCGAACCATTGGCTCGCAGGACCACCTGCCCGCCCTCAACACGTACCAATGATGCCTCAATCGTTCGCCCACGCCGGTCCGTCCAGGTCCGTCCCGGTTGCTCGATGCCTGTCGCTCCAGCGTCCGCGAGAGACTCGTTGGTGTCTTCCAGTTCGCCTTGGCCCGTTTCGGATTCATGCGGCTTGACCAACGGTCCGCCCACCGCCGCCAACTCGTCAGTTTGACCATCTGCTTCCATCTGCATCCGCACAAAATCACGGTCTGCGTCCACCATTTCCGCAAACGGAATCTCCACCTCGCGCCCCAGACTATTCAACTGGACCTTGCCGCCTCCGCTGCCAACATATCGCGCTCGGATCTCCTTCCCCCCCGCCTGCCACATCCGCGCATCACTCGCCAAGTCCTTCGCCCGAGCATATTGCTGGTCGACATCACTAAGCGAATTCACCCCCACGCGGACCGTCTTGCCACCGCGATTGAGAATCACATCCGCTTCGTGGATTCGCACAAACGATGCACGAATCGTACGCCCCTGCGAATCGGTCCACTGCCGAGTCGGAAATGCGCCAAATGTCGAATGTGCGCCCATCGCCCCCAACACCAATGTCAGGGCCAGGGCTATCTCCATTCCCAACCACGCATTACGCTCGACGAACACTCGCATCGTACCACCCTCGTCAGCTTTGCTTACGGTCGAACGCCCCAAAATTCCGCATCCACCCACAGGGACGCAACTGCCAGGCCAACCCTTCGTCTCAGCCTACCTGGATCCCGCCAATTCCGCAAGTTTCCTGACGATTAGTCCTTGACGTCTCCTACGTTCTGGGGAATTTCGTCGTCTGCGACTGCTCCCTCTCAGAACGCCGAACGCGATCCGAGCCGGTGAGCTAGACATCATACCCCAGAATGGGGGCCAGCCACCGCTGGACCTCCTTCACCGACACGCCTTTTCGACGAGCGTAGTCTTCCACTTGATCGCGCGTGACGCTGTTGACGGCAAAGTATCGTGCCTGGGGATGGGCGAAGTACAACCCGCTAACGCTCGCTGCCGGAAGCATGGCAAAGTTTTCAGTCAGCGTCATGCCGGCATGGATATCGGCATCCAGCAGGTCGAACAGGGTTTTCTTTTCGGTATGGTCGGGGCAAGCGGGATAGCCGTGGGCGGGACGGATGCCACGATACTTTTCCTGGATCAGTTGTTCGTTGGAGAGCGTTTCATTCTTGCCGTAGCCCCAATGTTCCCGGGCACGTTGGTGGAGCAATTCGGCGAGTGCCTCGGCCAATCGATCGGCCAGAGCTTTGACCATGATTGCTCGCACGTCGTCATGCTCTCGTTCGTACTTAGCGACAAGCGATTCGGCGCCCAGGCCGGCGGTACAGGCGAACGCGCCGATGTAGTCGGCGCGGCCACTGGCACGTGGTGCCACGTAATCGGCAAGGCTGCGAAAACAATCTTGCCCTTGCCGTTCCCACTGTTGCCGGAGCATATGAAAGCGGCACAATTCCTGTTTGCGGTCATCATCGGGGTAGAGAACAATGTCATCACCATCGGCGGCCGCGGGCCAAAAGCCATACACGGCCCGGGCTTGTAGCGAACGCGTGGCGACGATTTCTTTGAGCAACGCTTGTGCGTCATCAAAGAGTTCCTTCGCAGCCGTACCGACCTTTGGATCGGCAAAAATCGCGGGGTATTTTCCTTTCAATTCCCAAGCCATGAAGAAGGGCGACCAATCGATATACGGAATGATCTCTTCCAAAGGAATATTATCTAGTTCGCGAACGCCCAGGAAATCGGGCTGATCAATCGCCACGCTCGTCCAATCGGTCTGGAATGACCGTTCGCAGGCGTCGGCGTAGGAGACGAGTTTCTTCTGACGTTCCTGGAACGAGGCCAGCAATTGCGATTGCAGCTGTTGATTGTCGGCCACCATTTCGGCGCGCAGATTGTCGCTCAGCAGTCGGTCGACGACACCGACGCTGCGCGAAGCGTCCAAGACGTGTACGACGGGCCCCGGGTATTGGGGCGCGATCTTCACTGCCGTATGCTTGGCACTGGTGGTGGCGCCACCGATCAACAGCGGGCAGTCGAAATCCAAGCGTTTCATTTCCCGGGCAACGTGGACCATCTCGTCCAGGCTGGGGGTAATCAACCCAGAGAGCCCGATGACATCGGCCTGTTCGGCACGGGCAACCTCCAGGATCTTTTCGGCGGAAACCATTACGCCCAGATCGATGATCTCGAAGTTGTTACATTGCAGCACGACACCGACGATGTTCTTGCCGA
>JAGQPD010000489.1 GCA_020426865.1 Planctomycetales bacterium | reverse complement strand
CCGCTATCCAAACGTACGGCCAATCCCCTTCTCGCTGGTCCTGGCGATCGCGTTTATTTACTTACTCCTTATCGGACCGGCTGACTATTTCCTGCTGGACAAGTTCTTCCACCGCATGCATTGGACTTGGATATCGTTTCCGTTGATCGTCTTCCTCACCTGCATCGGCATTTCGACTTTGGCAAGCCGCTGGAAGGGGCACGTGACACACGTCAACCAGGCGGATCTCGTCGACGTTGATGTCGCGGGAGGCACGATCGTCGGTCGTAACTGGACCAGCATCTTCGTGCCAACAAACCGGCGTTTGAATGTGAAGCTGATTGCGAGCCCAGACGTGATCCCCGACGGAGGCCAACTCCCGGACCGACAACCGGGAAACGCCCTGACGTGGCTCGCCCTGCCCGGAACGGGGTACGGCGGAATTGACAATGAATCGTCGCTGATCGCAGACGACGCCATCTACCAAGTTGTCAACGAAGGGAGCCTGCAATCGCCGTCGTATCAGCTGCACGACCTGCCGCTGCAGGATTGGTCGAGCCGCGGATTCTATGGCATCTGGTGGGCTCAATCCAGCAATCTCGAATGCGGCGAATTGCAGGAGGTCGATCGCCTCGTCGCCGGCTCCGTGGTCAATCCCCTGCCAGTCCCTCTGAACAACTGCCAGCTGATGTTCGGACGCTGGTACTATGCTCTGGGAGATTTAGCCCCCGGCGAATCCCGATTGGTCGACAGCTCATTGACCGCCAAAAATATTGCCGTGCAACTCACGCGCAAGAAAGTTGTCGAGACGGGCAAGTCCAGCACGCAAGTGAGCACGCCCTGGGACCAACAGAACATGGACGTGCCCCGAATCATGGAAATGATGATGTTTCACAACGCCGCTGGCGGACGCGGATATACGTCGCTGCTCCACCGACAATATCGAGCCCTCGACATGAGCTCACAACTCGAGCTGGACCACGCCATTCTTGTCGGTCGAGTCGCCACGCCGGCGGCCAGCGTAGTCGACAGTAGTGAAGAACTTCAACCCGATCCACAACGACACTGGACCGTGGTACGACTGTTATTGCCCATCAACCATCCACGAGGCAGCGGTGATTGAAATACACGACCTAACGAAACGCTACGGCGATACCTACGCCATCAAAGGGATCGAGCTGCAGCTGGATAGGGGAGACTTGTTCGGATTTATTGGTCCCAACGGTGCCGGTAAGACGACGACTATGCGGATCATCGCGACACTACTGAACCCGTCCTGGGGCGAGGCCTACGTCGACGGCCATTCGATCTATACGCATCCCAAAGAGATCCGGAGACTGGTCGGGTACATGCCCGACTTCTTCGGCGTCTATGACGACATGAAGGTCATTGAGTACCTGGAGTTTTTCGCAGCCGCCTATCGAATCCGCGGACCGAAGCGTCGCGAGGTCTGCGACGAAATGTTGCAGATCGTCGACCTTGATTTCAAGCGCGAAGCATACGCCAACACGCTATCACGCGGACAGACACAACGGCTTGGACTGGCCCGCGTGTTGCTCCACGATCCACAAGTCCTGCTACTGGACGAACCGCTCAGCGGCCTCGATCCGCGCGCACGAGTGCAAATGCGGAACCTGCTGAAGCGGCTCCGCGAAATGGGAAAGACGATTATCGTCTCCAGCCACATCCTGCCCGAACTGGCCGATATCTGCAACAAAGTGGGTATTATCGATCGCGGCGTGATGGAGCTGCACGGGGACGTCGCTGAGGTGATGCGCCGGGTTCGCCGACACATCCTTCTCAATATCAAAGTCGGCGGTGACACGCAACAGGCCACCGAACTGTTGGCAAAACAATCTCATGTTACCGAAGTCAAGGTTGATGGTCGCAATGTGATTCATGTGACGCTCGCGGAAGGGATCACCGAGTATTCGCATCTCGCCACTGCCTTGGTACAAGGCGGTCACCGGCTGACGATGTTCTGCGAAGATGAACTGAATCTCGAAGCCGCCTTCATGGCGCTCACGCGAGGAATGAGCAACCAGAACCCATAATCAGCGCCGCGACGATTGTTGCTACTACATCGCATGGATAACCGTTCCCACGTTGTCGAAATCTTGCGAGCCTGGTGGGTTCCCCTGGCCATCCTGTGGGCGTTCCCCTGGACCCTCTGCGGCGCGAGCGTGGGTGTCTTGCTGTTGGCGACCGGAGGGCGCGTCCGGCGGATTGGGCGGGTCCTGGAATTTTGCGGCGGCTGGGCTCCGCGGTTGCTCACCCGCGTTCCCATCGCGGGCGGCGCATCGGCCATCACGCTGGGACATACCGTGTTGGCGCTCGACCAGGCATCGCTCGATCGTACCCGACAACACGAACGTGTCCATGTCGCTCAGTACGAACGCTGGGGACCGCTGTTCGTCCCTGCCTACCTGCTGGCTTCGGCTCTGCTTTGGCTACGCGGCCGCGATCCCTATTGGGAGAATCCGTTTGAGGTCGAGGCCTACCGGATCGACCAGATCGACTGAATACTATATGGTTCGAGGTATTCCGATCAAATTGACGCCCGGTCAGCCGCTTGCCGACATTCCGGTCTTGGCGGCTGATTGTCGGAGATAAGGATCCATGTCCGTAAACATCTCGCCTGCCTCCGGGTGAAATACGCGGCCGATCAACAGATCAGTGAGGTTGCCTTGGTGATGGGGATGCTCCTTCATGAACATCCCGAAGCTGAAGTTGTCCGTATAGAACGCGGTGACAAGACGATGGATCCAATGCACTCCTTGCTTGAATTCCTCGGTCCAGTTTCCCAATTGCGCCCCGGTCAGCCGGTTGTTCCGCAGCCCTTCGACAACGGCGTCGGCGGCCAGTTCACCCGACTTCAGCGCCAGAAAGACCCCCGAGCTGTAGATCGGATCGATGAACCCAAAGGCGTCGCCAATTAGTACCCATCCGTCACCGGCGTGCTGGCGGGTCGTATAGGAAAACTCCTTGGCAACATGCAGTTCACCTTCCATCTTCGCCTCGGCAACGCGACGCTGCAGGGCAGGGCAGTTGCCTAATTCCTCGCAATAGACGTCGGCCGGCGCGCCGCGATCCTTCAACAAGTATTCAACATCGGAAACGACGCCAACGCTGGTGATGTCATCGGAGAGTGGGATGTACCAAAACCATGCCTTGCGGGTATTGGTATGCAAGATCAAGGTCGCCCCACCATGTTCGTCCGGAAGACGTTCGGCACCCCGAAAATAACCCCAGACGGCAGCTTTTCGCAGTGCGGGGATCGGCTGACGGAGGCCCAGGCGGTGGGCAATCAGCGAATGCTGGCCACTGCCGTCGATGACAACACGGCATTGGATCTCTTGTTCTTGCCCATCGGCTTGACGCAGACGAACGCCAGTGGCACGTTGTCCGTCGAACAATACGTCCGACACGCGAGTCTGATCGTGACACTCGGCCCCTTGTTCGGCGGCGTTCTCAAACAACATCTGATCGAAACCCGCCCGCTCGACCTGCCACGTTTGAGAACAATCGCGGGGATCATGTTCGGAGAAATAGAACGGCTGCGATTCCTTGCCGGACCCCGAAATGAATTGCACGCTGTACTTCTTGACGAATTGGCTGTTACGCATTTTGTCGAGCACGCCCAGTCGCTGGAAGGTCCAGTACGTTTCGGGCATCAACGATTCCCCCACATGGAACCGCGGCATCTTGTCCCGCTCCACCAACAACGTGGAAACTCCCTGTTGTGCAATCAACGCGGCCGCCGTCGACCCGGCCGGACCACCACCAATCACGATGCAATCATAAGAATCGCGCATATCAAATCTCCAGGTAGGGGGATTGTAGGCCGCTAGTTTGTCTTTGGCGAGTCGTCGCTGGTCACAATCTCCAGCAATTCAATGGCAGGTTCGCCATTGCAGTAGATGCGAGCCGTGCGTCCAAACAGCACGGTGCCAGCCGCGACGTTCAAGATCTCCGCCAAATCATTTCCTGCGACAACTTCCCACAACGCAACCAGCTCGACGGAACGCAGCACATTGTGAGCAATCAAGATGCTCCCCAACGGCTTGCCCAATTGCCGGATCTCATCGGCCACGGACGGTTCCATCACCGTGAGGTCCATTCGCACAATGCCGAACAACACGGGTTGGCGATCGCGTCGGCGACGCAGAACGATCTTCCGCCGATACTGCGAGGAGTCGGCGTTGTTGATCGCCAGCGCTTCGACGTCAACCTCGTCACGATGGAATGACTCGACCGTCACCGTCATGTGCTGGTCGTGCGCCAGCAACTTGCGAGATAGCGGAGGCAGGGCATCCTGATGGATCCATTGGAACTCTCCAAGCAGACTTGGGTCCGGGTAAAAAAGTGCCACAAGTGCGTCAAGTTCCGCTGCGGTCATGGAATAGTGTTGCATGGCAAAGCGACGTTGACAAATAATACGACGAATCGCGCCAGGTGGCGCAAGGCAGGAAAACAGGGCGGGACGCGGCTCTTCCGCGCGGTCTTTATCATACCACAATTTGGCCCGAGAGGGGAAACTCAACTTACCAGTTCGTCATTTTTTCGTTTTCACGCTGGGCCGGTCTCGCTTCGATCGAGACACCGACCGCTTATCCCCGAACCATTGTTGCCATCCCAATCGTGCCAGCAGGCAAACCGAGGACACCGCTTCGTACCAGGTAATCTTGGTTCGTCCGTGTTGCCGTTCGACGAAATGGATGGGAACCTCAGCAAATACAGCTCCTTGACGGTGCAAACGCCAGAGGATTTCTTCGAAGTACGAGTACCCGCGACTTTCGATCCGGTCCAATTCCAAATGCCGGAGACATTCCACCCGATAACATCGAAACGCACCACTACAATCGCGAACCGGCAATCGCAGCGTCCAACGAGCAAAGGTATTGACCAACCGACTCATGATGCGCCGATGCAAAGGCCAACCGATGATCTGGCCACCGTTGACGTATCGCGACCCAATCACGACATCCGGTCGTGGCACGGCGGCCTGATCGATGCAATGGAGCAAATCGGCAATCTGCCCAGGAGGATGGCTAAGATCGGCGTCCAATGTTACTAGATACCGATATCGTTGTTCCACCGCGTGTCGGATCAACTCGTTCGTGGCCGAACCAAGCCCCAACTTGTCGGTGCGATGCAGGCATAATAATCGGTCAAGCTGGCGAGATTTTGTCTCGCACCACTGGCCAGTCCCGTCCGGTGAATTGTCATCGATCACCACGATGTCGGCATGCGGAACCGTCGCCGTGATTCCCTCAATCAGTTGCGGGACATTGGCGATTTCGTTGTAAGTGGCAACGGCAACGAGGGTGTCCGAGCGAGTGGCATGCATAGGGAAATGGAAGCGGGTGAACTGTCGAGGCAACTTGTAACGGTTACGGAATGTTTTTTCAACGGCACTTGGCGGATTTCGAGCGATTTTGGCGGAATTTGGGTGTTTACTCGTTGGGGTTCACAGGGTTACAATACCGACAGCACGTGGCACGCACGCCGACAGTAGCTCGCTGATCCACCTTGCGACGTGACTCGCCTGCCCAAATTCCCGCCAGCCCTTAGTTCCAGCTTAGGAGTATCCCATGTTGTCGATCGACAAGTTTCGCGTTCTTTTCAGCGTTTGCCTCTGCGGCATCCTGGCAATTGCCATTGGCTGTGAACCAAAGTCGTCGAGCGACAAGGGGCAAGCTACCGACAAAGACGCTTCAAAGCTAACGTCCTCCGGCTCGAAAGCCGCGGATTCGGGCCGGTCGGAGAAAGACAGTGAGCAACAAACCCAAAGCCTCACATCCGGCGATCCACGCAACGCCGACGATTCCAGCAGCAGCTCGGAGGATTTAACGACTGCAAAAACGAAGGCAAAACCACCGACGATTCCCGAGTCGTTGGCGATTGGTGACGTCGCTCCCCAGCTTTGGATTGACGACGTTGTGCTGGGTGACAACGACACAGCGTTTAAGCCTGGTCGAGTCCAAGTCGTGGAATTCTGGGCGACATGGTGTGGCCCCTGCCGGCAAAGCATGCCGCACCTCAGCGAATTGCAGAATGACTACAAAGACCAAGTACGATTTGTCGGTATTACTCGCGAGGACAAGGAGACTGTCAGCAAGTTCCTTGACCAGCAAGCTCCCAGTGGCGAAAAGACCTGGCGGGATGAACTTACCTACACGATCGCGTTGGACCGGGACGATGTGACCAGCCAGTCGTACATGCGGGCGGCCAATCAGAATGGTATTCCCACCGCCTTCATCGTTGGTCAGGATTCGCACGTCGAGTGGATCGGTCACCCGATGATGATGGAAGAAGTTCTGGCGAAGGTGGTTGCCAAGCAATGGGATCGCGCCGCAGCACGGGCCGAATTCGAAGAACAACAGCGAATCGACACGATTGTGTCTGAAGCCAGCCGGGACTTGAGGGCCGCCCTGAACCAACAAGATTGGGAGGCGGCACTGAAAAAGATCGACGAAGTCCTGGCTGTCGTTCCGGACGACATCAACTTCAAAGCCCAACGGTTTATCATCCTCTTTAACGCCGACCGCGCCGACGAAGCCAATAAGTCTGTGAAGGAACTCGCCGACGAATTTGGCGACGACCCGCGCATTCTGAATATGTTGGCCTGGCAACTCGCCACATCCATCGCCCACCCCGATGTCGACCTGAAACTGGCCGAAGAGATTATCAATCACGCCGCGGAACTCGCCGCCGATGACCCCTCGATCCTCGACACGTTCGCCGCCATCTACGCGCGTCAAGATCGTTTCGACGACGCCATCGCCGCCGAAGAAAAAGCCATCGCCGCCGCGGAAGGCAATCCGCGCATGAAACAAATCTTCGAAAAACGATTGGGAGAGTTGCAGGCTAAAAAGAAGGCAGCGGCAGCAGCGGAAGAAGAAAAGGAAGCGGAGACGAACACCGATTCGACCGATTCGGACGACGCCGCGGACACATCAGAAGCTCCGTCACCGGAGACACCGGCTGCTGAAGCAGCGACCGCCGACGACGATAATGGCACCGAAGGAGCTACGTCGGACGAAGCGTCAACGGAAGACGAAACGGGAATTGAGGCAGAACCCGAATCGGAATCGCAAACCGAAACAGAAACGGATACGCCACCCCCGTCTGACGAATCGGCCGACAACTAGAATTCGCCGGAAGAATCACCCGCAGCCATGGCTCCGGACCTCCTGGCATAAGACCTGCAAGGCCTTATGAACTAATCAAACACCCAATCTTGCCGCAGGACACGTGAAGCCGTGCGGCAAACCAAATCGCCCACCGTTAACGGCCGTCCTTTCATCATCCTGCCCCCGATCATCCTGCCTTTCCCCGGCGACAGAGGGAAGGCAGGACGATGAAGGGCGGGATGATCGGAAATGGTTGGCGCAGTTCCTCATTTACGATTGGGGACGACCGTGGAATTTTGCCGGTACGTGCTTTCATTCAGCGCGCGATCGCGAAGGCAGCAACTCGAGGCGCGCCAATACGTCTCGGATCGACGATCGCTGCAGCTCGTTGACGGGCTGGAACGGAAATGCCAGATGGTTTTCGCAAAGGCCCAGTAGCTCCATGGCACATTTGATGCCACGAATCACCCCTACACCAAAGGCCCCATACTGATAGATGGCGCCGAGTTCCGCCAATTTCTCTCGCAACGATGCCAGCGTTACCGTGTCGTTTGAGATCGCTGCCTGATAGAGCTCGACAAACAGCGATGGCCAAATATTGGCGCCGCCTCCTACACAACCACTCCCCCCGTGCATCACAGTGTCTACCAGATACCGCTCCGGCCCAACGAACACCCGCCACTGCGGCCGACAGCGGTCCTTCAACTCCAGCACCTGGCGAAGATAGTCGAAATCTCCCGAACTGTCCTTCATGCCCACGACATTAGGCAATTGCTCCATGATCTCGCGGACTGTTTCTAAGGCGAACGCAGTCTTTGTCAGACCAGGCATGTTATAAATGAAGACTGGCAGCGCAGCACACTGCGACACATAGGTGACATACCGCAACAATTCACCCGGCTCAAGCGTCAAGTAATACGGTGTCGTGACCACAATCGCATCGGCACCGTCCTCCCCAGCCTGATCGGCAAGGCTTTGTGTCTCCACGAGCGACGTGTGGGTTACGTTCACGAGCAGGGGGATACGGCCGTCAACGTAGTCGACAATGCGCTTGACGTATTCCCGTCGCACACGATAGGACAACGCCGCCGCCTCCCCGGTTGTTCCCAGCAAGAACAAGCCATGCACACCAGCCCCCATCACGTGTTCTAGAATTCGCTCCAACGCCGCGTGGTCCAAACGGTCCGGCCCAGATAGAGGCGTCACCAATGGCGGAACAATTCCACAAAGCTCTGTCACTCGACTCATCGCCTTCACCTCGAAAAATGACCCTATTCGCCGAGCGCAACTTGAACAACGAATACTTGATTGTAGACCCCGTCGCTAGTCTTGACCGATCGCACATAAGCGATCGATTTGCCATCGGGCGCGAAGACACACGCTTCGGGCCGCGGTGTACCCAATTCATGATCAGCCTCCACCGACCTGCCTATCGGCATCGTAAGACGCTCACTTGTCTGGTTGGCAACTCGCGTGACAAAGACACTGCCGTCGGCAATGTACGCAATCACGTCTCCCGCGGGCGACCAACTGAACGCGGAAGCCACATCGAATGGATGCTGCGTGATCTGTTGCGGCTGCCCACCCTCCGGACCGATCGTCCATAGTTGCACGTGCCGCTGGTCGTCACGCATCAGGAACGCGATGCAGCTGCCATCGGCACAACTTCGTGGCCAATGCCGAACACCCTGAATGCCAGGGTATCTACGCTCGGTCGTATGCGTCAGCCGACGCTGCACCGTACCGGCCGGCGGGGCAGGGCGGCGAGTAAGCGTCCCCTCCAACGGATCGGCTCCCCGCTGCGTCACATCGTCGGGCAGATCGACCACAAACAGTTCGGTTACAATTCCTCCCCGCTCGTCCCGCACGTCTCCCAAAAACGCCAAGGCGCGCCGCTGACGACCCCCATCTACCCGCAGGTATCCATCTCTACCAACCCACGCATCCTCGTACGCACGCTCGATTTCGTCGCTTCCTGGTCGAGCCTGATCGACGGTGCGAGTCACCAGGACCGAAAAACACTGTCCGTCGTGATTGCGAGGATGGCTGGCCGGAACCCGCACCGGCCCGAGCGGCACCGCGACCCCCACGTTCCGCTGGTTCCGCTGAGCGTCCACCCCGTCCGCCACCGTCGCCAACACGTGATCCTCATACGTAAAACTTACCCATTCGTCATCCCCGCCTTCAGACGAGGGCGCTCCCCGCGCTT
>JAGQPD010000488.1 GCA_020426865.1 Planctomycetales bacterium | reverse complement strand
GTCTACCTCATGCAGACGCTTGCAGAGCAGGGATGTCCAGTCTCTCCACGGTGCGGTAAAGACGGAGAGTGCCAGTCTTACGAAGGCGGAAGTTTCGATTACGACACCGGGGACCTTGTAGTCTGCGGCGCCGTGTCTGACGGAGAGCTGACGCACGAACTAGTCCACGCCCTTCAGGACTGTTTGAGTCGACAACGACTGTTCCCGGGAGCGGCTGGTCCTCCCACGCCACTTGGTCCGCGAACCCGTTGGACCGATCCCAAGACTGTTGCATGCCGAGAGTACCAGGCCTATCAGTGCCAGAACCGGGTTGATCATGGGAGAGCAGGTAATCCCATAGCGGGCTGTTACTGGTCGACTGTGGACTGGTGTATTCGTAATCCCCTGGACTGCCCGGCTTGTGTGGGCGCTCGGATCAGGGCTAATCCAAGAACCGGCGACCCGTACCTCGATGGCCCCCCACGCGTACTGTGGCGTTGTAGCGGGGAAATCAGTGCACTGTGCCATGAGGCTGCATCGAACCCTTCATGCCAATGTGGTGAGAGAGCGGTGCCGGCACCTCCACCTTTCCTGCCGTAGTCTATCGGTATTGTGGAGTTTTACATGCGATGGATGATACGGTGTTCGTCGGCGGGCGCTCGATTGCTGTGGTCACTGTCGGCTGGAACCCTCGTTGCCCTGATCGTGGCAGCAACGACGTTGCCTGCGACGGGCTACGCAATCTGGCTAAGTTCGGGTGGTTCGGCGACGTTTCCATCTGCCGTTGACTCCCTTCTGCGTGGCGTATGGCGTATCGTTGGCATCGAACACGAACCTGACGTCGACTTCTCTGTTTACGGGCCGAATGGACTTCCAAGATGGTTTATGCCAGCTCACATCAGCTGCTGTGCGATTGGGACGTTGGGATTGGCCTTTACTTCCGGGCTGTTGGTTATGTCCTTTCTTAAGGAACGACGATGGAATCGCCGACTACCATCGCTGGCATGTGTTGTCGGCGCTATGTCTTTGGCGTGCGTTTTCCTGGTTGGCATTGTTATTGTCTCCGGCCTGTTGCTGCATCGTCAGCAATTGCCTCCCTTCTGGGACTATACCATGATCTCGACAGACCCTATCAATGCGTTCTTCTATGACTTCCCGGCGCACTATCCGGCCTTTAGGGCCGATCGTTTCCCATTGCTGATTAGTTGGATCACTTGCGCCTGCACATGGTGGCTGATAAGTCCCCTGCGCCATGTCCCAATGGGTAGATGCCAGGCGTGTGGATACGACATTCGGCTCCTTCCCAGTGAACAGTGTCCTGAGTGCGGCGCTTGGGTCGCCTCACGAAAACGATCCTAGCCACAGGACCGCTCGGCGATTACACGTGGAATTCACGGAACGAGTTGACCGCGGTCGACGCGTACAACGCCGCGGACCCGAACAACACGACCAGCGCGTTCAGCGCGCGGGATCTGGACTTCGCGTATGACCACGCCCGCAATCGCACGACGTCATCCGTCGGCGGCGGCGGCAACTCGACTTACGCGACGAACAACCTGAATCAATACCTGCATATCGATCCGCCGAGCGGGCCCAATCAGGTGTTTGCTTACGACGCCGACCGGAACATGACGAGCAACGGGACGTGGACGTTCACGTATGACGCCGAGAACCGCGTGACGGCGATCGAGCCGGCGGCGGCCCCGGGCTCGCGCGACGCGAACGATGTGACGCTGGAGTTCAAGTACGACCACCTGAACCGCCGCGTCGAAAAGAAGGTCACGGCGTGGGACCCGACACTCAACGGCGGCTCCGGCGACTGGGAATCGACCGCGACGACGCAGCTGAAATATGGGTATGATGGGGACGAACTCGTCATTGAGTATAATGGGCTGAACAGCGATTCGGTCGAACGCCGCTACCGCTGGGCGCTCGGCAAGCTGTGGTGGATGCGAAAACTGACCGGCGCGCGATACATGATGATGCGCGACATTCAGGACAACGTGACCATGCTGTTCAAACGCACCGGCCTCGCCGTCGAAGGCATCTACGAGTACGACGCGATGGGCAACGTCCTCAGCGTCAGCGGGGCGTATGGGGATGAGAATCCAATGCGCTGGCGGTCGATGTACAACGACACTGAAACCGGCTTCCGGATAACGGCGCGCGGCCTAGGTGATCCAGCTACTTCTCGTGAGATTCGATTCAGTTACTTGTTTGGGGAGGCATCCGGCGCGTGTCCGATGGGCACAGTCCCGTTGGGGCCGGGGGGATGTGCGCAAGCGATCGTGGCCTCGTTCTCATTTGGGGCAAGTGATTTTGCAGGTAATGATGGGACCTATAGTCCAGTGGGCTCATTTGTTGATACTCGTGTCCCAGTAACATCAAACTACGCCATTTGCGAACGCGATCCGCTGGCGGCTTCTGCAAGCGCTTCGAGCAGTCCACTTGGTGGTACAGACAGCTCCGAGCCTCCAAGTCCCCAATCTGGGTTTCCTTCTCCCGTGGCACCACAGCCGCCTACTCCTACCGACAACCCTGGGACACCCGATTCAGATTCCCAGTTTGGTCCTCGGGAGGCAA
>JAGQPD010000487.1 GCA_020426865.1 Planctomycetales bacterium | reverse complement strand
AGGAACCCATGAAGCTGGCCGATAAATATTGTTCATCACGGTTGGGCCTCGTTCGCGGGAGTTTGCCACGGAACCGATACCGTGGTGGCAGTCGGCATTTTATCTTGAGTACGTTTGGTGGAATCGATCACGTCGTGTTGTTGTGGCTGGCTGCTGTCGGCGCTGGTAATCTTGGTGTCGTTCGTGTTGGCGTCGATTGTCACGTTCAGGTCGACGTATCGCAGATGCGGCCCGCGAAAGTGGCTGGTCTGTCGTGGTTCATCGGGAGATTGACCGCGGTAGGTCGTCTGGTCGGCACTCTTGCGCGCCATTTCGGTGTCGTTTTGCTCGGGGGGCTTGACGACGATCCGCGGCTCAATGCCTTGCGCCGGATTGACGGCGAAAATCTGTGACGATTTCAACCGTCGCTCACTCGCCCTGATCTCGCGGATATCAATCACGTCGCCAGGGCGCAACGAGATGCGATTGAGCACGGCACTTCGCCGCGTGTGTGGGTTCTCACCCTCGACGATCACATTGATGCGACCGACACGCCACTGGTCACCCTCGTCGACCTTATAGACCAAATCCATCACACCTGGCTGCTCGGCGAACACTGGCTCACTTTCGATATTGGCAAAGATGTGTCCTTCGCTCCCATACAAATCCTTAAGCGATGTGAGATCCTGTTGGAGATAGGCCAGCGAGAAATAGTCGCCGGTCTTGAGCTTCATCATGTCATCGAGCGATTTCGTATCGTACTTCTCGACGCCTTCGTAGCGGATCGAGCGGATCCGGTATCGTGGTCCTTCGTCAATGACAAATCGAATGGTCAACCATTCGAAATCATCGTCGTATTCAAGCTGCCGGCTCACCCGCGAACGGAAGAATCCCAACGCGCGGTAGTAGGCCTTGATCCGGTCGACGTCATCGTCGATGGCTTCCTCGTTGACTTTGTTCGTCCAGAACAAGAAGCGAGGTCGCTTGGATTCGATCTGCGTTTTCAAACGTCCGTCCGTCGCGATCGACGGCGAATTCCCCTCAAAGTAGACCGCCTTGATCCGCTGTTTCGGCCCTTCGTGGATTTGAAAGGCCACTCCCTGATCGTGAGGATTCAACCCTTCCACCACGGTCACGACCGCTTTCCCATAGCCCTTGCCCAAATAGTATTGCTCAATCGCCCGGCGACTCTCGTCCACTCGGTAGCGATTCAGTGGATCCCCCACCTTGATCCGAGATTCTTTGAGTAACGTCTTTTCCTTGATCTTGTCATTGCCCAAGAATCGCACGTGTCCCACCGTGGGACGCTCAATCACCTGAAACGTGACTTGCATCCCCCCGGGGACCTCTTGCCAGTAATGACGTACGTCTTCGAACATCCCCGATCCAATCAACGTTCGTACGTCTTGCTGCACCAGCTCCGGATCATACGTCCGGCCCTTGCGAGTCTGCAGCATCGACTGGATGCGCGCCTCGGGAAGCAATTGGTTGCCAACAATCCGCAGTTCCGTGACCGGTACGCTCGACGCCGGTCCGTAGTACGGAACTCGGGATCTCGGAGCGTCATCGGCGGCCGGCGGTTTGGGACCCTGCCCGGGACCCGGTCCAGAAAACCCCCCACCGGGTACCCCCTGTGCAAAAGCCAGGCCCAGCGGTAGCCAGCACAGAAGAACCGTGACCAACCACCTGCCCAATAGACGCCACCACAATCGCGACATCCTGCTGTTGATCGTCGACACCGATTTTACCGTGAGTTCTTGTTCGGTCGGCATCAGCAAATATCATCCAGTCGTTTGATGAGTACGAAAACGTCACGCGCACGACAGAGGACTGCCGCGAGCGGTCGGTAGAGATACCGAAATGGCCGGATAGCGACAAGGTGAATTCCCGGATTTCTACTTAAAAATCAAAATCGCATCCCTGTTGCCATGGTAGGTTCGAGGAGATGGGTAGACTGGGGCGGTGTGGATGGCGTTCTCATCCTTGCGACCAGCAGGTGGGCATTCGCCACGGAACCGGGCGATTGGCCAGGAGCGGGAGGGATTACGAGCCAGCACCAACCTCATCGTCGAGGGAAGCGAAGGTATGTTCGATGGCGGACCGAATCTCGGCATCGTCACCGAAGTCTGGCAGATGAAAAGCGCGGTGGAGGGAGGAGCGTGCCAGGAGGCTCCGCAGCCGTTCGGCGAGGTATACTCGCAAGCGGTGATAGTTTTTAATCGACCAACGGGGCTTGCTTTGTTGGTAGACGTCACGGAGTTCAGCCAACGGTCCAACGTCGGCCATTCGTTTGAGGACGGATCCGCCGATACGATTTACCTGCAGTTGTGATTGAGCGATTGGTCCTGTGAGTGACTGAATGACCCAGGCGGCCCGTTGTGGATTTGGGCTACCTTTTACAATCCCGAGCGACCAGTCACCGCAAATCGATACCGTTGGCAAGGTAGCAAGATCTGGATGATCCAATTCCAGAATGGGATGGGCAATGGGGCGCAAGTCGCCACCGGCGTCTTCGACCCTTGCTTGAGCTTGCCAATAGGTGACCAGCCAGTGACGTTGGAATACACCTTGATCGCAACGCGATTCGTAGGTTTTCTTGGCGCCTTCAGGGGTTGATTTCGTGTGGTATCCGGCATCGATGGGGAGCGCGCGCATTTGTCTTAGATGCACGAACAACTTGGTTGTCGCATTGATGACGAGATCGGTGCAAAAGCGAGCTTCCCGACCGGACTTGACGTTGGGCGGATGGGCATGGTCCGGGTTTTCCGATGCAAGAAAAAGCAACGTCCAAACGACTTCGAGAAAAAAGCAGATGAGGGATTCATCGCCGCCGTGCGAAGAGAGAGTGAAGCCGGGAGCATTTTCGGTTTGAACAGGGCATTTGGTAGCGATCATCTGCAACTGGGACCAGGTGGGACGGATCTGGGGGTTATTCAGCAGCGACATCCAAGCCTGTTTACGATGTTGGATTTCGTGGTCATCGTCGGTTGGTTGTGGTTCGATCTGCGGCAGTTGATCGAGGCTTTCTGGTGGCAACAATGCCTTGGCAATGAGATCCAGTCGAGCGGTATAGACGCCGAAGTTGACGTGGTGGGGGATAAGAAACTCGCGATTGGTTTTGCTGAGGGCGGTTTCGTCGATTTGAGAGCGAAGATTTGCGAGGGTTCCTTCGCCCAGAGATTCGAAGACGTCATCGAGTCGTTCCAATTTTGAGGTAAGGGCTTCGGACCAGTAGGAATCACAATTCACAACTTGCGTGGATTCCAAGTGTGGGTCGGCGGGCAGTTTTAGAATCCCTTCAAACAGCGATTCTGCCTGATCTCGCGTAAAAAATGCAATATGCGGGTCGTAGTCCGAGAAAAAGGCCTCACCGTCGAGGATTCCGAATTCCGCTGTTGCCTGTTCCGACCAGAAACGTTTGGCGCACTCATCGGGCGAGTACAAAGCGATCTTGATTGGGAAATAGCTTAGGCAATTGTCCGAACTCAGCCGGAGATCGGCAAAGCTCTCTTGCGAGAGCTTAAATCGTGCGAAGGTGTTGTCGGCCGGAACGGTGCTGAGTTGCCAATAGTCGCTGGAAGTGGGCGATGATCCGCGGAGCTTACGGATCTGGTAGCCAATCGCCTGTTGGTACTGTCCTGGAAGAGTCAGACGAGCCGACTGCACGACATTGTCGAAGTATTCGCGAAATTCGTCCGTCTGTTGATCACGCATGGTATAGACGAAGATCGAGGAAATATTGTTTCGTGAGAAGAACTCCCGTAGCAACTGTGCAACCTTCTCAGGCGCTGGCATGTAGGCCAGATCGCATACGAGAGCTCTTTGAACGGGCCGCCCTCTTCGACGGCATTCATCGACTACGTCGCTAACCCGACGGAAGAACTCATTGATTGTCTCGTGGAGTCGCTGTGACTCCACGGCAATGATCGCAGGAAACACTTCCGTTTCTGGTCTAGCCATCGCGACGTCGCAGACGTTGAGATTGTCACCACCTGAATACATGCGTACAACGTCATGGGCTTTCCGTGGTGACGTACCGCCGAAGACGTAAATGGCGGTTCCCGCTACGGTGTTGTCTGCCATGGAATCGTCGAGGAGTTTATTGTTGGGGTTTGCCGAGAGTTGCTCGCTATTTGCCGGCTGAGGGGGACACAATCTCGAGATAAACGAAACTCCGGTAACATTCTTTTTTGTTTGATCCTGACCGATGACCAAGGTCGCAGAACCTTGGCGGACTCCTCGGAAAAAGTCGTTGAAACCCTCGTACTTGCCGCCTGGGGCAGAGTCGCAAGGGTGACACCACAACACTGCCTCATTTCGATCGGCTTCACCAGGGCGCCGTGGTGGCATGCCGGTTGCATCGTCGCCGAAATCACAGGATATCCCCGATCGAAACCGCATCAATTCGCCCGGCGATGGATAGACAACGACCCCTGCCCCAGAGCTAATGCGGATCACATGGCTGCCAGGCAGTATCGGTTGACAGCGGGCCTTGCGGACCTGCACACGACGCAGCGGAATTAGTTCGTCGGCTTGTGGCGGCGAAAGTTGGATGACCACGTCCGACACGTATTCGTACCACTCCATCGCTGGACCGTCCTCGGCCAACATGACCGGCAATATGCCGTGACTGCGAAAAAGATCGCCCAAGGCGGCGATCAAAGCACGTTGGACCTTCTGAGGCTGCAGTTTGGGTCCACCGTCAACCGTCGAAATGAAACCGTCAACGATGGCAATCTTAATCCGTCCCTGCGCTTTGCCACTGGCATCTTCCTCTGCCAAGTGGTTGGTAAGGGCCGTAATCCGAGTACGAACGTGTTCATAGAATTTGTTGAAGAAATCGGGGCGATAGATACTCGAGATGAGTTTTCGCAACCCTGCACGCTGAAGTTGTTGAGCTTCGAGGCGATACAGCGGAAAATCGCTGATCAATAGAAAGGAAGATCGCGCCGGCCACTGCTGTGTCGCGGGGCGCATCAGCCAACGATCGTCGATTACCGTTCGGACGGTACTCAATTGCTGAAAGCTGCGAATGTGATGAGCGATCTTGATGGGGACTTGATCCAGCGTAAAGACCATCGCGACATGCTGATCGACACACTGTCGAACTGCCAAGTGCATTGCCAGACTGGTCTTGCCGCTACCGGCCGGACCCCGTACCAAAACCAAAGGAGGCTCAGGTCGATTCTCGACCGATGGAGAATAGAAGAAGCCACCGCAAAGCACATCATCGAGTCCCTTGATTCCCGTGGTGATGGGCGTGTGGGAATCGTAAAAACGGCTTTCCGGATGCGCTCGCATAGGTTGTCCAGACTATCGTTATCACCCCTTCGGGCCATCTGCCGTGTGCCTTCGGGCGCTCCGCTGAGCTAATGACTCCCGTATCGGACTGTCGGTATTCAACATGCGACTTACTATGCTGGTGAACCCTGATAGAATCCAAGCCGACAGCAACAACCCCAGTGCTATCGTAAACAGGATTAGCAAGAATGTTGGTATCGTCAACAACAACGCAACAGCCTCGATCGCGAAGCGTGCGAGGGTCGTCATCTCGTCGGTATACCAGGAACGCAGCCACGACGAAATCTTTATCTCGGTGAACAATAGTGCGCATGTTAGCAAGATCAATCCAATCAACGATCCCCACGCGTCGAACGCGTTTCGCGCATGTACGACATTCGGTCGTGGCGCCTCAGTTGGCGTGTTGGCTTTGGTTTCTTCCATGGTTCTAGCCACTCAATATTTCGGGTGATAAACACATGATTTTGGGTCACAAACACATATTTTCAAGTGTCGTACATGCTGTACCCAACACGTCCACCTAGCGTGCCGCGTCCAATCCTCGTTGGCGGCGAATTCCATGCCACCCGGGCCGAAAATCCTCCCGACCGACGTCTACTTCGATCGTAATCCAGTTTGCGAAGACTGCAACCACTGTCGCTGGACTAAAAGTGGTAGACTCACCCGCCCCCCGGTCCACCGTGGCTTGATCCCATCATTTTTAATCGCTTTGGCACGAACCACCCAAAGAGGGTGCACAGCAGCAAGAGAACGACCGGGATTCCGACCCAAGGAAAACAGGAACATAGAAAGCCGGCAGCGACAAGTCCAGTGACCAACGCGAGTGGCAGCATTGGAGACCCGCAAAGCAAGGCGTGAGCCTCATAGTGAATCGTGTTATTGATCCCGCGGAGTAGCTGATTCAGCCAATCGGGCAGAATAGTCGGTGACGTATTCATGTTGGCGAATTGCATGACATGGCAGCACTCGTGATGGATGATTGAATCGCTAATTGCGCGGAGCAACGGTTTGTTGGAGACCCGAGTGTATACTTTCTCCTCGATGCCCACAAAAAAATTGACTTTCCCATCGGTCGGGGAATCGGCAACGGGCGAGCACCAACCGCCTGGATTTCGGCTGCCCTGCGCTGGCCGAATCGTGCCGAAGGAGGTTGTCACAAATGCCCAGGCAATGGGTTGACAGCGAGCGCTTCGAATCTGCCAATCCGGCGGGGTTTGAAAATTGCCGTACAGGGAAATATGGAAGAGAGTTTGGTGGACGATATACATGACACGGTCCAAAATTCCCGCGTAAAGGAATAGCCAAATCAGAGCAACCGTGCATTTGACGGTCAGCCACAGCGAAGGCGAAGGACGCCAGCCCGTCTTCCTTACCTCGCGCCAGGACGTCGCCAGTCCGCAACCGGGGTGACGCAAGGGGAAGGGCAATTGACGATAATACCGCTCGCGTAACTCCGTTACCTCGTTGAACTCCAATTCGTAGGAACAGATGCTTGTCCTTCCTGAAATGTGGATTTGCAGGGGATAATCTTCGTGGAAATCGTATTGGTAATCTGTCATGCGCGGCAAGTAGCGGCCAGGTGCCCTCAGTTTTCTTCTGTGTTCAACGGCGAGGGGGGCTACTATATCTGATCGCAGAACGAAAAGCAACGACGCGCGGACGAATCAATAGATATTCAGTCCCGGCTCGACCCTTTTTGCAGGAGCCTCAATGCACTCAGCGGCGCTGCGCCGGACGTTGAACTTAGTCCAGCAATTCGACGGCGGCAAAGGCTTTACCTTCCAGCATTGCCAAGCTGGCACCTCCGCCGGTGCTGACGTGCGACACTTTTTCGGAAAGCCCCATTTGCTGGATGGCAGCGGCGCTATCGCCTCCCCCGATCACGCTCGTTGCGCCGTGGGAGGTCGCATCGGCGATGGCCTGGGCGACAAGATTGGTGCCTTGGTCGAACGGAGGAACTTCAAACATCCCCATTGGGCCATTCCA
>JAGQPD010000486.1 GCA_020426865.1 Planctomycetales bacterium | reverse complement strand
GCCAATGGTACACCGACAAGGTTGAACGGAACGAACCGTACGTCTTGAGGGCGTTCGTCAATCGGAAGCGAGTTGGCGAGTGGAAGTTCGCACGTGGGACGGCGTCACAGGTTGTCTCGGTACCGGCCGAGTTGTTGGTGGCAGGGAAGCAGCGAGTTAACTTCGAACTTGAAGGTCGCGGCCGATATTCTTACCAATGCGTGTTGGAAGGTTTTATCCCGGCCGCGGCTGTGCAAGATCACGATGGTGTGTGGTCCGTGACCCGCACGGTCGAGCCGGTGGCACTGGAAATGGATGGAAAGGCCGTACCGCGTGGCTTCGACCTGTTGCAAGGGAGCTACCAGACCTTTCGCAATCCGTTGACGCAACTTCCGGTCGGCCGTCGGGGGCACGTCGAGCTAAACATCCGGCGCAAAGACGTGCGAGGGGATACGCGACCGGAGACCTTGGAGTATCTGGTCGTTACCGAACCGATTCCTGGTGGAACGGCGGTCATCGAGAATTCGATCTCTGGCGGTTTTGAACGTTATGAATTGAACGGCAATACGATCACCTTCTATATCGGTAACCGCCCCTATGTTCCGACGATCTCTTACGATGTCCACGGATACTTGCCAGGAGAGTATCGAGTGCTCCCGACGATTGTTCGCGATGCCTATCGATTGGACAATTATGCCGTGGCAAAACCGTATCAACTGGAAGTCCTCCCGTCGGGTGCACAAAGTTCCGACGACTATCGGTTGACACCTCGAGAGTTGTTCGAGATCGGCAAGTATCATTTTGAGCGGCGTGACATGCAGGAGGTCACGCGGCATTTGGACGAGTTGATCGAAAAATGGAATGTGCAACCGGAGATTCTCAAGCAGTCAGTGACGATGTTGTTGGACGCACGACTGGAGGTCGGTCCGGCGTCGCGAGTCGTGCAACATTTCGAGATGATCAAGGAGAAATGGCCGGAACTGGAGATTCCGTATGAGAAGATCTTGCGAGTAGGCAGGGCCTATCACGAGATGGGGGAATATGAGCGCTGTTACTTGATCTTCCGCGCGACAGTGGAAAGCAATTTTTTAACCGAAAGCCGCGTTTCGGGGTTTTTGCAGTCGCAAGATGAATTGGTGCGGGGCATTTCGTTCATGCAATGCCTATTGCGAGAGTATCCGCCGGAACCTTTCATCGCGGCGGCAACCTTTGATCTGGCACAACAGGTTTACGCGTTAGCCCCGCAAGCTCGCAATAACGAAAAACTGCGTGAGCAGAAGATCACCCGTGTGGACCTGGTCCGCAAGGCCCTGGTGATGCTCAACGGATTCCTGTCCGCGTATCCGCAGGACCCGGGGGCGGACCCGGCCGCGTTTTCGCTCGTAACAGGTCTGTTGGAACTCGAACAATTCGCTTCGGCAATTGAAGCGTGCCAGCGCGCGATCGAACGATATCCTGACACGCACGAGCTAGATCGCTTCTGGTATACGATTGGCTACTGTCATTTCGCTCAAGGGAACCACCAAGAGGCGCTGGGAGTCTGCCAGAAAGTTTCCGAAATGGAAGTAAAGGAACCATCGACCGGACGGATGGTGCCGAGCGACGAACGTTTTCGTGCGTTGTATATCCTGGGGCAAATCCATCACAGCTTAGGGGAGGCGGCCCAGGCAATCGCCCGGTATCAACAAGTGATCGATCGGTTTTCCGACGCCCGTGAGGCCATCGAATATTTCACGCGACAGAGTATTGCGGTTCCCGAGGTCACTTCGGTGGATCCCGGCAAACCGCCGACGCTGGAGATTCAGTTTCGAAACATCAGGGAATGTGAGTTGCGGGTCTATCGGATCGATCTGATGAAGTTTGGCTTGATGCAGCGGGACTTGAACGAAATCACGAAGATTAACCTGGCCGGGATACGTCCGTACCACGAGCGTTCGCTGCAATTTGGCGACGGCAAGGACTATCGGGACCGCACGGAGGAGGTGACGCTTCCGTTGGAGGAAGAAGGGGCGTATCTCGTCGTCTGTCGCGGCGACGAGCTGCATGCCAGCGGTATGATGTTGGTGACTCCATTGAAGTTGGAGATTCAGGAAGAGTCTTCGGCAGGTCGAGTGCGCGCGACCGTGCGTGATTCGGTTGCGGATCGGTACGTTCCCAAGACGCACGTCAAGGTAATCGGCAGCCGCAACGACACGTTCCAGTCTGGTGAATCGGATCTGCGTGGCGTGTTTGTTGCGGATGACATTCGCGGCGAGGCCACGGTTATCGCGCAGGCTGCGACGGGGCAATATGCGTTCTATCGTGGCCGCGAATTCCTCGGACCACGGGATCCAGTCGCCGTGCCGCAACACGAGATGCAGCAACAAAACGGCCAGCCGTCCTCCGGCGAGGCGTCGTCGGTCGAAGGCGGATATGGTGGCGCGACCGACACCGGCGGAAAACAAGAGTTGCTCGAAGGAATCTACGGACGCAATTCCATCATCCAACGCGACAACTATAAACGTCAACAAGAGCAGCTGTATAACGATTACGAGGGGGTTCGCGTTGATGCCGTAAAGTAAACGCGGCGTCACAATCCCCTATTGGGGTGAGGGGCCGTTTTCATTACCGGACCGTAATCCGACATGGTAAGGTCAAGACGCTGGGCTCAGCGAACAACGTCTCAAGCAGTCGCAGGTCGTGCAGGTGCCGCTGAAGTTCCGGCAGCGCGGCACCGAGCGTGCCGGACGTAGCGGACGCGGTGTCCAATCCCAGCAACTGGTCGAGGAAGTTTTGCGGCTCCGGTAAGATCAGCGGCTCGTAGCTGTCGTCGCTACCAATGCCTCCCAACTTCTCCGCCTCGTCAATCGCGTCTGCCAATGTTCCCAGTTTGTCGACCAGTCCATTTTCGACGGCTTGTCGACCCGTCCAAATCCGTCCCCCGGCCAACTCGAGCAATCGAGATTTGTCCATGCTGCGTCCGGCCGCCGCCTTCGACGTAAATTGTTCGTACGTGTCTTCCATCATCGTTCGCCAAGCGGCCCGCTCGCTATCCGTAAATGGCGAGTCGCTTGATAAGATGCCGCTGTTGGCACCGCGGCTGATCACGTCGGTTTGGATGCCCAGGCGGCGGAGCGTCTTGCCAATCGCCAGTTTTCCGCCGACGACCCCAATTGATCCCGTGATCGTTCCCGGCTCGGCCACGATCTGGTCACATCCCATCGAAATGTAATAGCCGCCACTGGCCGCGATGTCACCCATGCTGGCGACGATCGGTTTGTTGATGCGTCGGATTTCATGCCAGATCAAGTCGCTCGCCAAGGCCGATCCGCCAGGGCTGTCGACCCGTAAGACGATCGCCTTGACCGTCTCGTCGTCGTCCGCCGTGCGCAACGCTTTGACGATCGTGTCACTCCCCATCGATTGGCCACCCGAAAGCGGCGACGAGCCGCTGCTGCCCGACGTTATCGCGCCAACGGCATAGACAATGGCGACCTTCGGGGCCCGCGACTTGCGAGACTGCGTCTGACCGCCCGTCATCAACTCCATCAGCTTGATCATGCCGGTCATACCCGAAAAATCGGTGTCGACGTTCTTCTTGCCGTAGTTGCGCGTCAGCTTCACTGAATCGGCCTGCAAGTCCGTCCCCAACGCCTGGCGGACCTCGTCGTGGTAACCCACTACGTCGATCAACCCCGCCTCCTGCGCCTGACGCGCCGACAACATCCCGCGATCGACCAATTCTCGGACACGATCACGGTTTAGCTGGCGGTCCGTCGCGATCGTATCGACCATCTGATCGAACAGGTCGTCGACGAGTGTGTCGTATTGTTTGCGAAATGCGTCACTCATCGAAGTCCGCGTATACGGTTCCGCTGCCCCCTTAAAATCACCCACCTGCAACATGTCGGCCTGAATGTCCAACTTGTCAAGCAGACCCTTAAAGAACATCACTTCCGCGCGAATTCCCGGGATCAGCAACGTACCTGACTCTGGCATGCAGATCTTGTCGCAAGCACACGCGACCAGATAATCGGAGCTCGTCCCCAATTCCATGTTGGCATAGACCCGCTTGCCGCTTTGACGCGTCAATTGAATTGCATGGCGTAATTCATTGAGTTTTCCCCGTCCCAATTCGACGCCACGCAGTTCCAGGACGACGGCGGTTATCTTGTCGTCCGATCGAGCACGCTGCAGACGCTCGAGCATTTCCGCAAGGTTGACCTCAATGTCGCCGAATAGACCGGCAGGGCCTTCCCCTTCGGGGAGCGATCCTTTGACGATCACCTGGGCGACGTGCGCCTCCAGCTTCTTCTTGGTCGCGCCCTCCCCGTCTTCCTCGGTGGCAGCCGGTGCGGCGATCTCGACCCCGTCGCTGTCGGCAACGGTGGTGGCCTCTTCTGCGGTGACACGATTCGCTGTCGCACCGGGCAATAAGACTACTGATATTGCCAAAATTGCCAAAATTGCCCATTTTGACTGGCTGGTAGGAGGTGACTGGCTGGTAGGGGAGTTGTGGAGGGCATTTGTGTTGGACATAGGGAGAAACCTCGGGTTGTGCAGCACGGGCGGCGGTTGGGGTGAATGGGGATGAACTTAAGGATCATTCGGTGCGGACTTGCAATTATAGGCCGCAGGGTGGCCAGATGAAAACTTGGCTTTGTCAAGTCTGTTTGGCCCCTCTGGTGCTTTGTGACAGCTAAGAATTAGGATACGGCGTACCGAGCTGCCTCTCCCGGACCCTCACCATGGTGAGCGTCCGGGAGAGGCAGCCAATGACGATACTCTAATTCTTAGCTGTCACAAAGCACTAGCGTCCGAGGCAGAGCCTGGCAATTGTCATGAAACTGATTATCGCGATCATTCAACCCCATCGATTGGAAGCCGTAAAAGAAGCGTTAACGGATGTTGAGGTCTTTCGCTTGACGGTGATGGACTGTCAGGGTTTTGGTCGACAGCGTGGCCAAACCGAGATCTACCGCGGACATGAGTTCACGATCAATCTGCTGCGCAAGGTACAGTTACAGATTGCCGTGAATGAGGAATTTGTCGAGCCGACGATCCAAGCGATTCTCAAGGGGGGACGAACGGGAGAAAAAGGGGAGATCGGGGACGGCAAGATCTTCGTCCTGCCGCTGGACGATTGCATCCGCATTCGCACCGGCGAACGGGGAAACGAAGCGATCTAGGTCGTACGACCGATGGGCGTGGACCACGAGCTTCACGACAGGTCCTTGGCATAGTACAAAGCACCGCTGTCGGATTCCCCGTACACGGCCTGTGCGAATCCGAACTGCTCGTAAACCGCTCGGGCGCGCCGGTTGTTCTCGACAACTTCCAACGTTATCTTGCAGCAATCAACTTGGCGCGCATACGATTCGATAACGCGAAGCAACTTCTTGGCCAAACCATGGCCGCGATAGTCAGGAACGATTGCTAAATCGTGGATATTGATGAGCGGCCGCGCGGCAAATGTCGAAAAGCCCAAGAAGCAGGTCGCGATCCCCACTGCGTGCTCCCCGTCAAACACAAGAAAGATCCGGGTGGTCGGGTGACGACGCAGGCCGGGAATCAACCGCTCCATGACGTCATCGTCCAGCGGTTTGCCATTTCCCATCGGATCGATCGCGTAGATTTGGGTCAATTCGCAAACGGCCCGCGCGTGGGCGGGGTCATCCAGATCCGCTAAGAAGATGTGAAGTTGCTGCATTGATCAGACCAGGCGCGATTTCTTCAGAAAATACGAACATTCATACGATACAAGCGCCACCAAGTCTTTACAATCACCAACCAGGGCGGTGGTTCTGCGGTCGGTGCCATGTTTGACGGCCAAAGTGTGCGCGCACTTCGTGCAGCCCGGAAGCTCGTTGAACAGATTCCTTCGGAAATGCTGCGTGAACAGACCGACGTCCTCGATGCGTTTGTTCCTACCCCCATGCACGTGCTGGTGCGGTTTGGGCAATGGGATACGATTCTCGATGAGCCGGAACCGGAGACACACTTGCCGGTCGCTCGTTCCATTCGTCACTACGCGCGTGCTTTGGCGCTCGCCGCAACGAATCGTATCGCTGAAGCGGAGAAAGAGCAGTCGCAATTCCTTGAAGAGATAACGAAGGTTCCTGAAACGAGCATGCTCTTTCAAAACACTTCACGCGATATCCTGGCGGTGGCAGAAGCGATGGTCGCCGGCGAAATCGCCTACCGCAAGCAAGACTATCCGCAGGCCTTCTCGCACCTTCGCGAAGCAGTGCGCCGCGACGATGCGTTGAATTACGACGAACCATGGGGCTGGATGCAGCCTGCTCGCCATGCATTAGGTGCCTTGCTGTTAGAACAAGGACAATTCGATGAGGCCGACCAGGTATATCGAGAAGATCTCCGGCGACATCCACATAACCCGTGGGCACTGCATGGGTTGGCCGAAGCTCTCGATCAATTGGGGTTGAAGGTTGAGTCTGCCAAAATCCGAGCCGAATACGTGGCGGCGTCAAGTCGCGCAGACGTGTCTATCGATCGATCTTGCTATTGCCGACTCTCTGGCTACGAAGTCGAAAAGACCGAATGAAAGAGGCAAACGCGTGTCACCTTGGGTCAATTCCTGCTCCATAGGGACTGTGATGCTTCGGCATCCACTTGCAGAGCCCGATGCCGCCGAAGTAAAGCACAGTCAACGGCACGGCCATCAATAGCATGCTGATCGGATCGGCCGGAGTCAGTAGCATCGAGATCACGGCGATCCCCAGCACGGCGGTTCGCCAATGCTCTATGTACATCTTAATGTTGACGACGCCGATCCGCTCGATCAACAACATCACCAGTGGCAATTGGAAACTGATGCCGAATCCAAGTGGAAGCAGCAGCACGAAGCTAATCCACTCGCTGATCCGCGGATCGGGGTCAATATGCATGGCGCGATTGAATTCGAACAAGAAATTCAACACGGGCTCGAACACGAAGCAAAACGCCAACGCCGCTCCGGCCAGAAACAGCCCCAAGCTAAAGGGAAGATACGTGTAGACATACCGCTTCTCGTGCGGGTAGAGCCCCGCCGCAACGAAAGACCAAATCTGCCAGAAGATCCATGGGCTGGAAAGCAGGACTCCGGTAATGAAAGACGCTTTGACCCAAATCATAAATGGTTCATGAGCGCTCAGGGCCTTGACGCGTTGTTGGACTGGTTTCCAAATCGGAATCTCCACCAGTCTTACCGTCGCCCCCTGCACATGGTCGGCCAACAAACCGTCCAGCATCAACCGATTCAATCGGGCAGTACGCAGTGGATCCGACGCCTTCGTCAACTGTTCGCGCAGCTGCACGATGCTCACCAATCGCAGGTCCTTCGCATCGAAGAACTCGGTCAGATCGCCCCAGGCTGGATCTGCAAACAGCGTGGGCTCCTCCAAGACGCTATTGATGGCCGCCAATCCCTGCTCGTACTGTGCATCGTCGACCTTCTGCATCTTGGCAATTGCAGCAACCGTGTCCTGTCGGCCGGCCTTACCCAGTAAACGCCAAAGCACTGCATGGGGACTTTTCGAATCATCTTGTTGAGCCACAATCTGCTTGCACAAGGCTGGTAAACGCTGGCGTGGGAGGCTGCGATTGGTGTATTGATAATCCTCCACCCTGGAGCTTGTTGAACTACTTCCGGCAATGCTCTTCAGCAGATTCTCGTCGACAAACATCGTTTCTGGTGCCAGACCACGCTCGTCAATCGTGTTGATCATTTCAGGAGGTACGGCACCGTGATAGTTGGTCTCAAGGTCGTCCTGTGATTTTGCGAGATAGAATCGGTTGAGGGCTTTTTCGAGCGGATACTGCACCCACTTCACGACATTGTTGGCCAGCAACATGCCGATCAAGAATCCGGCAACCAAACCGACGAGGGACCGAAAGAGCGCACTGCGAAGTTCTTCGAGATGCTCGCCGAATGTCATCGTCGATTCAGCAAACAGGTCGTCGTCTTGTACCATCGTATTTCCCTCCGCGAAGAAATTTGGGGACCGGTAACGACACGAGAAATACGAGGCCCAATAGGCAATACCCGACGCATGGAAACGGGTAGATGCCAGCATGCGAGCACGGCATTTCTCGTCGAAGGCGACTGATGCGGCAATGCCGCCCGCGGAGGGCACATGCGGAGAAAAGTCGCCGGAATTCCAGTATCATACCTGTCGCACCGACAACGATCAACCGCCGTAGAGAGATGTAGGATTGTCGGCCGACAGTTCAACAGCGGGAACTCCGCTTGACCCATGGGATGAAATAGGCGAAACACAATAGTGCCTGCGTCGCGCGCCCGCGAACGTCCAATTCGGTGCTGTTAGTCGACCTCCGTCGCTCAAGAAAACGGGATTGCCAGATGTCGGAAATGTATCCACTACGGTTTTCTCCTATTTTGCGACGTTATTTGTGGGGCGGACGGCGACTGGAATCGGAACTGGGAAAACAACTGGGCCCAGGGGACGACTATGCCGAAAGCTGGGAGATCGTCGACCATGGCCAGGACCAAAGCATTGTGGTCCACGGTGCGCTATTCGGACAAACGCTCGGTCATCTGGTCCGAACCTGCGGGGAGGAACTGTTGGGGCGTCATCACCCGCAGCCACAGTTTCCGCTATTGTTCAAATTCCTCGACGCCCACAAGACGCTTTCCGTACAAGTTCATCCTGACGATGCCGGGGCTGCACGATTGGATCCCCCAGACTTGGGAAAAACCGAAGCTTGGGTCATCGTTTCGGCGGAACCTGGTAGCGTGATCTACTCCGGCCTGAAACGCGGATTTGATCGAGCGGCTTTATCGCGCGAAG
>JAGQPD010000485.1 GCA_020426865.1 Planctomycetales bacterium | reverse complement strand
CTCCTTAATGTGGAGCAATCTCGCCGCGGCTCAGGGCGTTGCCAACGCCAGTTTTGAAGACCCAATTACTGCAGACGGCGCCCCATTTGTCGGCTTCTGGGAAGCTTTTTCCGCTGGCGCAGGAGCGATTTCCGCCAACAGCACGGAGATGCCACGCACCGGAGCGCAAAGCCTACTCCTGGAAATTGATAACGTGGACAACAGCTTTGCTGGCGCATTTCAAGACATCCCCAATCTGACTCCAGGCACTTCTGTGACCTACAGTTTGTGGCACAAGTCGACAAGCAATCCACTCGACCTTGGTACCGAAGTTCGCATCGAATGGCGCGACTCCGTCGGCAACGTCGAAATCTCGCGGACCGCCAATAGCACGCCCGTTCCTTCCAGCGATTACACCGAATTCAGCTTGTCGAGTGTCGTACCAGCTGGAGCCGATACGGCTCGCATCGTCTATGCGATTCAGACGTTTGGCCCCGAGCCGACGAATTCGGGTTCCGTCTACATTGACGACGTTTCGTTTGTTCCGGAACCATCTGCCGGAATTATGTCGCTGGTTGCGCTTTTGGCAATGCCGATGCTGCGTCGCCGCTCTCGCTAGTCGGCGTTGTTAGCCAGTATTGTCGCGGAAACAACGGGTTGTTGTCCCGCACAAGCCCGACCTCTACCACAATGATCCTCGGAAGCCAAAATTCCGAGGATTTTGTTGTTTCTGCTTCGCTTGCACACTTCTCCGTAGCTATGCAGCATCTATTTAGCTTTGTGACGCAAACCGATCCACGAGCGATTTCGTGATGGAGTGATTTCGCGATGGAGTGACTACTACAACCACATGTAGACCGTGCGACCGGAGAGCAGCGAGACGACGATCAATCCGAGCCATGCCAACAGTCGCAGCCATGTCGGAACGGCGTTGGCTGCGACAATTTCCGGCTGGTAGGAGAGCCACAGCAGTGATGCGGCTAGAAGTGGGTTGCCCAGCACGGTTATGGCCTGCGCAAAAACGATCAATTGCCCTGTGGTGAACCCCAGTTGCTTGATGGCAATGGCGACCGTCATTCCAATCAACAGTGTCGTGATTGTGCAATAGCGTGGCCATCGTGTGTCAATGTTATGGCCCTTGCCAATTCCGTCGGCCAGCATCGTTCCCCCCACAATTGCATTGACGACGAACGAACTGAGTGCCCCAGCAAGGATGCCGATGGCAAAGAGCACGGTTGCCCAGGGCCCGAACAGCGGACGCAGCTGAAACGCAACATCGGCGGCTGACGTTAGTGATGTCACCTCCGGATTCCCGTGCAACACCGAGGCCGCTGTAATCATGACCATCAATGACATTGCCGCCAGTGTGGCAATTCCCACGCTACCATCGATGAAAGCTCGGCCGATGTCGTTGGCGGTCCACCCCTTCTGACGCACCAGATACGCTTGATAAAACGCCGCGGCCACGGAAAACGTGGTCCCCACTAGGCCCAGAATCGAAAGCCAATCCACGCTCGTCATCGAGGTTTGTGAGGTGCCCGGCAGGCAGCCGGCTGCGATCGCGAACGGATCTGGTCGTGCCAGGACGAGGTTGCCAGCAAAGCCAATCAACATCAACATGACCAGCCATTTCATCGACCTTTCCACAGGCCGATATAGACTCCGTGACACGACCAGTACCAGTACGATGGCAGCGTTCAGTCCGATCAGCACGGGGAGCTGCCACATATTCGCAGGCAACTTGGGACTGAGCGTCGTGATAATCGGCTCTACGCCGTACAAGACGCCCAGATTGTTGCTGAACTGAAAACTCGACGCCACCGTGAACAGACTCACGCCGATCGCAATGGCGATAGGACGCCCAACTCGTCGAGCGATGATCTCGCATGGGGATTGATCGAGCAGGAGCCCGACGCGGGCCGCCAATGTGGTCATGCCCCACATCAGGATCGCCGCCAGCAGCAGGACCCAGATACGCGTGTAGCCGAATTTCCACCCGACCTGCGAATTGATCAAAATGCTTCCCGGTCCCAATACAACCGACGCAACGATTACGGCAGGGCCAAGCGAAGCCAAGGAAACGTTGCCGGTGTCCGGCGATCTCGGTGGTGAAGAGCCTTCGGATTGTTGCATACGCGGATCATAGCGAAAGCAAGGGAATGCACCCAATGCGATGGTACCCAGGCGATGGTACCCAGGCGATGTTCGATCGCGATTGCGTGCGTTGACGTGGCGCTGCTATTGTGAGACAGTCGTAAGCGTAATGCAACCACGGTGACGGTTGCTCTGTTTGCCTAACATCCAACAGCGGAATGGCATGTACCGTATTGCACACGAAAGTGAGGACGATCGGTTGCTGGAAACGATTGAAGACGAAACGGTATTGGAAGAATTGTTGAGTCGGCCGACGGATGGGGTGGTCACGGCGATTGGGCAAATGTCTGGCGACTATCTCTTGTTGGGAGCTGGTGGGAAAATGGGACCATCGCTGGCTCGGATGATTCGTCGCGCTTTGGACGCAGGTGGTGCAAACTCGACGACTCCGCAGCGGCGGGTAATTGCAGTAAGCCGTTTTACGCGTGACGAGTTGATCGGGCAATTGAATGCCAGCGGCATCGAGACCATTCGTTGCGATTTGATGCACGATGCGGCGCTTGCGGCGTTGCCGGAGGCGACCAACGTGATCTGCATGACCGGTTCGAAGTTTGGTACGACGCATGACGCACCGAGTACGTGGGCTGCGAACGTCTTGTTACCGGCGCGTATCTGTCAACGTTTTCGGCAGTCCCGGCTGCTGGCATTCTCCACGGGCAACGTCTATCCGTTGGTAGATACGACCTCGGCCGGTTCGAGGGAAACAGACGAGTTGCTTCCCCTTGGTGAGTATGGCATGTCCGCGGTGGGACGGGAGCGGATGTATGAATATCATTCTGGAATCTATGGCACGCCGGTAACCATCGTGCGCCTCAATTACGCAGTTGAACTTCGCTACGGAGTGATCGTCGATCTTGCTCGGAGAGTCTTGGAGGGGCAGAGCATTGATCTGACGATGGGGGAGGCGAACGTGATTTGGCAGCAGGACGCTAATCGGTTGAGTCTGATGGCATTTGGTGATGCCGCCAGTCCGCCGCAGATCGTGAATGTGGCCGGTGCCGAGCGATTGAGGGTAGAAGACGTGTGCCGCCATTTCGCGGAACGTTTTGGATGCCAGGCCAAATTCAGCGGCAAGCCTGCGTCGACCGCCTTGCTCAACGATGGATCATCCACTCACGCTCGCTATGGGGTGCCCGAGGTGGCACTGCAGCAAATTCTTGATTGGACCGCCGCGTGGCTGTTGAATGGAGGACGCACGTGGAATAAACCCACGCAATTCGAAATTCGAAACGGAAGATTCTAGCTTGCTTGGTGGGGCGGCGCGATGTCACTGTCATTATCTCGGTCGAAACAAGCTTTGCTGCAGCAGGGAGTCGTGATCCCTGCTCACCCTTTGGCACTCGACAGTCGGGGCCGGTTCGATGAGCGACAACAACGGGGATTGACGCAATACTATTGTGCTGCGGGTGCCGGTGGCGTTGCGGTCGGTGTACATACAACGCAATTCGAGATTCACGATCCGCAAGTCGGCTTGTTTCGACCTGTGTTGACGGCAGCTGCCGAAGTGC
>JAGQPD010000484.1 GCA_020426865.1 Planctomycetales bacterium | reverse complement strand
CGGTGCCGTGATAGGCATCGACGCACAGCATCAGGTTTTCACCGGGAACAAAGAGCAGGCCGTCTTGAGCCAGAGGAGCGGGTCCGCGGAGGTGCCGATCGACCATCTCTGCCGGGCCTGGACCGCCGAACCACTGCAAACGCACGTGGCCGCGAATTCGCTCGTCGGTGGTAGTTGCCGTATTGCCGGTGTCGCCGTACTGATGGACCCATTGGCCGGCCCCCGGCAAGACGCCGCGCTTGGTGGGGGCCCGATCCTGTTCTTCCCACAACAGTCCACCGGAAGGACGCACGATGCGTGCTACGTCATTCCGCTCCCATGATTGGACATGGCCCGCATTCGGCCCGGCCCGTTCTCCGATGACGTCTTCTGCGATCACGACGTTGGCCAGATAGTCGGCCAGCGGGAGCGGGCCCGAAGCGACATGATGTGCGGTGACGCGAGTCCCATACCACTGCTGCTGCAGAAGCACTTGCCGCAACTTCGATACCTGGTCTAGATCACGGTCAAAGATGGCGATCTGGTACTCCGTGGCGCGCGCCAGCTCGCAGATGAACTGGGGATCGGCCGCCGACAATGCGATACAGAATCCCTTCGTATGTCCGAAAGTTGGCTCGACGTGTTCCGACAGAAATCGTGAAATGAGTGGTCGAACCTCGCTATCGCTCGCGTTCGTGCCCACATGCTCGTCCTTCGCGTCGGTGGTCTGTTCGGCCCCGCCTGATTCGACCACCCGTCCGGTTTTGTCATTGTGTTCACCGGCGTCGGTAGTGCCCCGTCCCTCATTGCCATCTTTCCCAAAGACGTAGATATGGCCAGTACTCGTGCTTACGATCAGTTTCTCGCGTTGGCAAGCCAGGCCAAGCGCATCGCCATTCACCGACGCTCGCCAAAGCTCGCGACCGTCGGTGCGGTCCCGCACAATCACGACGTTCCGTCCTCCCTCAACAAGGGACGTGCGTGTTGCCATCAGCCCAGCTTCGTTTGGCGTCAAAACTTCCCAGTTTACGGCGGCCGTCCCGCGATCTTGCAAAGTGGCGACCGTAGCGGTCAAGTCCCGAATCTCCTTCTGTTCGCTTGTATCGCTCTTGTTGGCTTGCTGGAGCTTGCGCAGCCGACTTTCAGCATTCTTTAGTTCCCGAGTCGCTTCGGCATACACGGCGTAATTGACCGATATCAACCTCCCTGCACCGGCCAGGTAGATCGTGTTCCCCGCGACGGCGATTTGCTGCGCGGTCAATGTCAACAACTGTTGACGGGATGTCGCCTGAGTAGCGACCACGGTACCGTCGTTACCACGACCAGAAATGAGAGAGTCGTTCGTGACGACTGCGTACGTGCCGCCGACCCCCGGGTACTGTCCGATCAACTCGCCATTAGAAGTTCGAAGTGCGATCGGTGTACCGCGCCCGGTAGGTACGAATAAACGGTCATCGGAACACAATAAATAGCCTTGAGCGGAATACCCGAGCGGCTGCTTCCATCGTACGTTTCCGTCTTCTGGATCCAACGCAAAGGCGTAGACTCCTTCGTTCACAAACAGACCACAGGTCGCATAGAGCGCGTGCCCGTCGGTAACCAGGCCTGTTCGAACTGGCCACGGCGAAATAATGCGACCGTTTCCAACGATCCGTCGATCTTCTTCAGCCAGCCGTTTTTGCCAGATCACCGTCCCATCCGACAGCGCGAGGCAAGACACGGATCCGTCATCACTTCCGGCGTAGATCCGTTTGCCGATGGCCACCGGGGCGAATCGCACTGGCGCGTCCATTACGTACCGCCACAATAGCCCCCCTGTGGCCAGATCAAATGCCACGACCGAATCGTCCGTTGATGAGGCGATCAGCAAGCGATCGTCCACTAGAACCGGATGGAATGCGTGATCGTCGACCACACGTGGGGCGATGTGATCCAACTGCTGCCAATAAC
>JAGQPD010000017.1 GCA_020426865.1 Planctomycetales bacterium | reverse complement strand
CCGGATCCACGAGCGACAAAGAAGTGGAAATCACGATCGAATCGTCTGGGGAATCCTTCGTGTGGGATTTTCCGGGGAACAAGAGCCTGCGTAAATGAGACAAGCGACTTTTCGAGTGGCCGCAAGAACGCGCAACCGAGTAATACTGATTGACCGTAGCAAATATTATTTGAACACAACAAGGAGCCAAGACATGCGAACCTCGAACTCTGCTGCGACCAGAAGTTCCACGGAACGAAGCCGGCCTGGCACCAGAACCATTTACTTTATGATGGCCATTGCCTTGTCGACCACAACATTTTCATGTCACACGTCATTCGGCCAGGTCAAGGCGCTCTCTGGAACCGCGCCGCTCGCGGGAAATCAGGCATTTGACGGCAACCTCGGCATGGACTTCGTCGTGAACCTCCCGATTCAGGTTACGGGCCTGGCGGTCTACGACGACAATCAGGACGGCATTGATCCATCGCACTTCATCAATGTCGAGATCTGGCAGCGAGATGACAACGGGACCCCCAGTGACTTCACCGACGACTTTGGCACGGGGGTCCTCGCAAGTGACACTTTCCAGTCTGGTAGTGACGGCACGCTCGACGGCGTCTATCGAATCAAGAACCTGACCTCGCCCCTGACATTACAGCCCGGCGCGTACACCATCAACGCCAACGGGTACGGCGCGGCCGAGCGGTTGTTCAACTCTGGTGGAAATACCGCAATCGCTCCAGTGGTCAACAACAGTGGCGGCGCGTTCGAATTCGTCGGCGCCAGCCGATATGGACTTCAAGGGCCAGGGACGTTTCCCGAGACGCCCGATGGCGGACCGGGCGCTCGGTACTTTGCGGGGAATTTCCTGTATGAACCGCCGAGCTTCGACGCGTTTGCCAGTTTAGAGATCGATCGGGCGACCGGTGCCGCTCACTTGGTCAATGGGACCAATGCCCCGGTCAATATCATCTCCTACTCGATCGAATCAGCAAATCAAGGGGCATTGTCTTCGGCGAACTGGAAGTCGATTACCGATAATTACGATGCCAACAGCGGACAAGCCGTGGACGGCGACGATAATTGGCTGAAGTTGTCCGCCGCAGGGAGCAACTCGGATCTGAGCGAAGCGCAACTCTCGGTCGGCGGCGGTAATGGTGCCACCTTGAATTCCTTGCAGCGAGTCGATTTGGGAACGGGTGTTTGGGTGCAGAATCCCAACGAATCCGATATTTCATTTCGTTATGCGAAATTGGATGGAACGATTGTCAATGGCATCGTTCGCTTCATCGGTAATGGCGGTCAGCCGTATGAATTTGGCGATTTGAATTTCGACGGAACGGCATTTGCCATCGACGATTTTACCGATGTAATGCAAGCGAACTTGGTGAGTAGTGTTTCCGGCACATCCGCCGCGGAGGCGTACCAGTTGGGCGACCTGGACCAAGATGCCGACGTCGACCGGGATGATTTTCGCCTTTTCAAAGAGTCGTATTTGGCTGCCGGTGGTTCGGCAGCGGCCCTCGACGCAGCGATCGCCAACGTGCCGGAACCCTCATCGTTGGCATTGGTTGTTCTCGCGTGCGCGTCAGCGATGGTGCTACGATCGCCGGGGCGATCGGTGAAACGCAATTCGATGATACCAGCGGCAATGATTGGTATGTTGTGTGTGGGCCTGAACCTACGGGACACGTCGGCACAGACCATCGCCTTAGATAACCCACTGGTAACCGGAGTTCAGAATTTCGGCGGTGACCTCGGGATGGACTTTGACGTTCGTGAATTCGACGTCGAGGTCGTCTCGTTAGGGGCGTTTGACTCGGCTCAAGACGGCTGGTTCAGCGATATTACCGTTGAGCTTTGGTCACGCGACGACGCGGGAACAGCCGCGCCGGGGGACGACACGGGCATCACCATTTTGGCGTCGGACGTGTTTTCCAGTGCCGACGCTGGGACATTGGTCGGCGGCAGTCGCTTCAAGAATCTCGCGTCTCCCCTTACGCTTACTCCAGGCAGCTATACGATCGTCGCCCGCGGCTATAGTGCCGACGAATTGCTCGGAAACAATGGCTTTGGCGGTCCCAATGCTGGCACTCCAACACCTGCAATCAACGGCGCGGGAGGCATCATTCGGTTCGTTGGCACGTCGCGATACGGAACAAACGACAGCTTTCCGGACACACCCGATTCTGGTCCTGCTAATCGCTACAACGCGGGTACGTTCCAATTCAATGTCGACATCGACCCACTGGTACTGGAAGTCAATACGACCACCGGCGCGATGACGTTCCGTAACGAGGGTGCGAATACTTTTAATGTCGACTTCTACGAGATTCGCAGTCCGGGCGGAACCCTGAATGCCAACGGATGGAACAGCCTTGCGGATCAGGGCGTCGCTGGTTGGGGCGAAGGGGGCCAATCGGACGATATGTTGCTCGTCGAAGCAAATTTGACGGACAGCACAGTGTTTGGAACGGGAGCCAACCGGGCGATTGGCAATGGGTACAGCGCCGCGACGGACGCACGTGATCTGCAATTCTTGTATGTCACATCGTCGGGGATCGAAATCGACGGCATTGTTCGCTACGTGCAGGGCTCGGTGTTGCAGGGGGATTACAACAAGAATGGCACGGTTGACGCGGCGGATTACACCGTCTGGAAAGACAATTTCGGCTCGACGTCGAATCTGGCGGCCGATGGCAACGGCAATGGTACCGTCGATGCCGCGGACTATACGGTGTGGAAAGACAATTTCGGAAACACCGGCAGCGTGTCGAGTGTGGCAGCGGTCCCCGAAGCGTCAACAGGAGTTCTGGCCATGTTAGCCGTGTCAATTGCGTCCATCTGCACACGTCGACGTCGTCGATTAACCACCATCGTCGGTGCCCTGGTCGTTTATGCGGCCGTCACTGAAGCGACCCAGGCGAGTGTCACACTGGACCGCCAGTATCTTTTCGGTGACGATACGGAGGAACATGCCTCCAGTGGCATCACAGTGGGAACAGGCGCGGGGAACGTGTCTCCCAATGCGACGCTGGATTCGGTTGGTCCGACAGGTGCCTACGTGGACGCGGTCGTCCATGGGAGCCCGAGCTATGTGGACGTATCGGTCGCGGGTGGCGGGTTATCGTCGGCACGACCGGGTGCGGTGGTTGGATCGTTGGGGATCCGCTTCAATGGAGTCTCAGACTACCTGGAAACAGCACGGCTGGGATGGCCACAGACCTCCATATCATCAACGGTCGCTGGGGGGCCGATTGACTATACCGGTATCGTAAACCGGGGCTTCCAATTGTGGGTCTATCCGGAGGCCGCCGGCAACGGACAGGCACAGGATGTTGTCATGGATACGGCCGATCACGGTGTCGCGATTAGCGAAACCGGGACGTGGGTGATGCGATATCGCGGAGTCGACGTGGACTCGGGAGTAAACGTCAATTTTGGGCAATGGAATCACGTCATGGTGGGAGTCACATCTGGATTGAGTGGCCCGCAATCCGGCAGTCGCTTGTACGTCGATGGTGTCGCGGTGGCTGCACGGACTGGGGGTTATGGCAATGAGTTCGTGATGGCGATCGGCGCCAACACGGGCGACGGTGTGGACGTGTTGCCCGGATCAGAACGCTTCTTCAACGGCGTCCTTGACGACCTTGAACTGTTCGTCGCGGGACGATCGACCGATACGCAAATGGACTACGGCACGTTTGACCTGACCACTGACAATCATTTCGTGGCATCAAGTATCACGGGTATCGATGGCGATGTTAACCAAGACGGATTATTGGACCAGGCGGATATCAATGCACTTGTGGCCGGATGGAAGCACGTCAACCTGGTCAACGGCATTCCGACGGGAGATCTGGTATCGTTGAGCCAGGGCGATTTGAACTTCGATGGGAGGACCCACATCGAGGACGTGGTGCTTTTGCATCAGGCTCTGGTTGCCGCAGGTGGAGCTGGATTTGATCTGTCGTTGTTGTCGGGCGTGCCGGAACCATCAGCGGTCGCGATGTTGTGTACGGGGTTGACCGTGTTATTGGGGCGTCGCAGGCGGATGTTGGTGACGGTGCGAAAGGCAAAGTAAATTCGCCGAGTGAGGGGACCGTACGTGGATAGGGAGAAGAGTACGATGATACCGTATCGCAAGTCGTTGCGTGACCGGCGGGCGTTCACGCTTGTCGAGTTGCTGGTCGTGATCGCGATTATTGGCCTGTTGGTGGCGTTGTTGTTGCCCGCGGTCAATTCGGCTCGCGAGGCAGCTCGGCGAGCACAATGCATGAACAACTTGCGACAGGTGGGACTTTCGGTGCTGAATTTCGAGCAGGCGACGGGAAAACTCCCCAATGGAGCTCCCAGCCCCTTTTCGACGGGAAGGGGGCCGACGTGGGTCACACAAATCCTGCCGTACATTGAAGAGCAAGCAGTATACGATTCGTTTGATTTGACCCGACAATTAAGTGATCCGGTCAATCGCACCGCGGTGACGTCCGTCATTGAATCGCTCGTGTGTCCCTCCGATCCGACGTCATCCAATCCGCTTCAAGGAGGGGCGAATTGCCGGATCCAACGTTGGAATTCGTGTGAGGCCATGGGGCTTTGGTACCCCGCCTCGATGGGTCCCACCCGCGACGGTACGTCGGCGGGAAATTCATGTATCTACTGCGTGGAGCCCTACCCAAGCTGGTGTTGTGAGGGTCATGACTATGGTCGCGGCGGCATCAAGACTTTTGCTGGGCTGTTTGGTCAAACGACCGAATCGGTCGAACTGCGAATGGTCACCGACGGACTGAGCAAGACGTTTCTGGCGGGGGAGTCCATTCCCAGTCATTGCTCGTTTAATGGCGCGTACAGCACCAACTTCCCGATCGCTGGCACGTCCATTCCGCTCAATACACGGGAAATCAACAATCCGAATGTCGATGACAAGTGGTATTCGGCTTGTGGCTACAAGAGCGAGCACCCCGGTGGTGTCAACTTTGTGTATGCTGACAATCACATTGCGTTTCTTCAAGACACGATCGACTACTTCATCTATAACGCCATGGGCTCTCGCGATGGTGCCGAAGGAGACTCGCCGCCGCCGAGCAAACGGCCGCCAGTGCGATAATCGCCATTCGTCGAAGACGTCATGTGAGCAACCAGCGGTCAAGCTCTGGGGCTAACACAAATGGTTCGCGGGGAATCACTGACCAATCGAGTGTGCCGACGAGTTCGATGGGCGTCACCGGATGCAAATTGTCGATCAGACCGGCCGACCAGGCGAGGAGCCCGACGATTCGCTCGGACGCCACGCCACGGCTTCGATACTGCGACAACCGAGTGTCGCCATGGCGTTTTGCCAGCCGGCGTCCGTCGGTTCCGACGACGAGCGGCACGTGGGAATATGTCGGTGTGGGGTACCCCAACGCCCGCTGGAGCAGGATCTGCCGGATGGCACTGGGAAGCAAATCGTCGCCACGAACGACGTGATTGACCGACATATGAAAATCGTCCACAACAACCGCCAGTTGATAGGCGGCTTCACCGGTTTTTCGCGACACGGGAAAGTCTCCCAATTCGTGGGCCGGGTCACTCGAACGCGCGCCGGCCATTTGATCGTCGAACTTTACAAGCGACGACGGGCAGCGAAATCGCCAACAGTATGTCCCTTCCTCTGGCAGCGGATCGCCTTGTCGCCAATTGGCACACGTACCGGCATAACGCGGTGGTTCGTGTCCGAGATGCGGGGCGCTTGCCGCTTCCGTCACATCCGTTCGCGAACAGTCGCACGGATAGACAAAGTCGGTTTCCATCAGTGTTTGCAGAGCAGCGTCGTACGTCTCGGTTCGTAACGATTGGACGTATGGACTGAATCCACCTCCCACATCCGGCCCTTCATCCCAATCCAAACCTAACCAACGCAGATCCGCAACCGCTTGTTCGGATGCCCACGACTTGACCCGCGGAGAATCCAAGTCCTCGATCCGCAACACAAGCTGTCCTTGTTGCTGCCGTGCCGCTAACCAGGCCAACAGATACGTTCGCGCGTTTCCCAGATGCTGCGCCCCGGTGGGACTGGGTGCCAATCGGCCTCGTAATCCTATTCCGTTCATTGGACACGCCCACGATCGCGAAGATTCCCGTTGTGGATGATTCTATTTCTCAACATCCGCGTTCTGTTTACCACATTTCCGCGTGGGTGAACGGACCGGTTCATGCTGCAATAAGGTGAAAAGACCAGCATAACCGGTATCTTGCGACGGGATCAGGGTAATTTTCCGGCGTATTCGCCCTATCGCCACGTTTGGCACTTCGCTTGCGTAAGGCATGACGCAGCGACCTTCGCGTCGTAACAGGTAGGTTGTGTCGACATATCCCGCTCGTGATTTCCAATTCGCATGCATACGCAACAAATCGTGGAACTGGCCGCCCTTGTCGCTTCCCATGGCCCTACCATCATACGAGGAAGCCTGCGGGCATCGGATAGCAGCTCGCACGAATATTGGACGGCCTCCAAATGCCGACTCGATCGATGGCGTGAAGTGATTGCCGATCCCATCCACCGACCTAACCTGTTTGTCCCAACGCTCGAAGAACTGTTTGTTAGTGAAATCCTGACCCGTGTCTGGTCCGCAATCGCTCGCGGCTTCGACCTGCATCATGACTCCACGGAACTGGAACCGGTCGCTGCTAGCATTTTCGTCGGACACATGGAAGCTCGACATCGCGCACTGAAACTGGTGCTGACGGGAAGATTCTTGAGCGAATATCACGCGACACAACTGAATCGCTTGCGGCGACGTTGCGAGCGTTGGACCGACGTCCTCCTGGCGTACGTCGGGCCGCCGAAAATGTCGCATCGTTTTGCGCACGACAGTAATCGTCTCGAGGATTTTGCCGAGTCCATCGGCCGGCCGAAGGAACGGCCCAAGGAACCTCTCACCTGGCCACTCGTGCTGGCAACGATGAAGGAGTCCTTTTCTGCCAATCCCGGCCATTCGTCGCCCAACTCCGACCTGAATCAACGGATCGCCTCGGGCATCTTGGCCTGCTTTGGGCCCGACATTTTCGATAGCAGTGGCCAATTTCAATCGCTATGGCAATGGCGCATCTTCCATGCGGCCAGCGACACGCAGGGGATGATCGAGGGCCTGCTAGCGGCGGACGACGAATCGCGGCAGCCGTGGACGCACGCTCGCAATCGTCCGACGCGACTGGGTGAAAAGTAAAATCGGCCAAAAACCCTACTTTTCTCTGTTGCCTTCAACCAGCGTTTGTTGGTAACCTACCCGGGCCGGAGAGGGTCTGGAGGCCCAGACGGCGGCTTATCGATATTCTTACAGCGATTCACCGTGCTGCAAGGATTGGTCATTCCAACAAAGGTGAACTGGATAATGAGTTCAAGGATGATGGCGTTATCTTGGTTTATGGCAACTGTCCGCAGCGTATGGCGATATTGGTTGATTGCTGGATGGGTGTTGGCGATCACGAGCGGGTGGGGGGTGGACTGCGCGCGTGCTGGGATTGATGAAGCGCAGTGGATTTGGTCGCCGGACCATGCACCGAACAACGTCCCGCACGTCTCGTGTTATTTCCGCAAGACGATTTATGTGAACCAGCCGGAGGCGGCGTACATGGAGATCGCGGCGGACGATGCGTACGAGATCTACATCAACGGCCGGTCGGTGGGGAGTGGCGAGGGGTGGCGTACGATGCAGCGTCACGACATTGCGTCTTTTATTGAAAAGGGGAGCAATGTCTTTGCGGTACGGGTGGTCAATCGGTCTGGCAGCACGGCGGGCTTGGCGGCAAAGATCACGTTTCAGGAAGCGGGTCGGCCAGACCGGATATACTTATCGAATCCGACATGGCGAACGAATGTGCGGCCGTTTCCGTTATGGAACACCAGCAACTACATTGACCGGCGTTGGGAGGCGGCGCGGAATTTGGGTTCGTACGGCATCACAGAACCTTGGATTGTACCGACAACGGTTTCGAACGCGACGACACCACCGCCCCACGCAGACACCATTGCGTCACTAGAGAGTAGCAACGCTGATCGCGTCACTGGCAATGGGATGCGAGCTCGACCGATTCCACGGCCGGACGAAACCAGCCGCGTTCCCCCTCGCCGCATTGACTCTCCGATCATAGACGACCAGGTGGAACCGGCGTCTGCATCGTTTGACGTACCGCGTCCTTCGCCGCCGAACGAAGCGATCCGCAGCACGGCGGACCGGACTGGCACGAATCCTCAGCTGATGGATGTTCCGCGAGGTGACGGGGAGCACCCGGAATTCAAGTTACCACTGAACTTTCAGATCCAGCATGTCGTTGGCCACGATCAGGTTGGATCGGTGAATGCGATGACCTTTGATGAGTTTGGGCAGATCATCGTAGCCCGAGAAGACGGGCCGCTATTGACCGTTGTCGACACGAACAATAACGGCACGCCTGACACCGCCAGGTTATATTGCGATGGGGTCCGAGATTGCCGCGGCTTATTGGCGCTGAGTGGCGAATTGTACGTCACGGGAAACGGACCGGACGGGATCGCCTTGTACCGGTTGAGCGACCAGGATCGTGATGGTCGCGTGGAATCGATCAAGGCATTGATCACGTTCGATGGCGAGCTTGATGAATTGGGCCCGAACGGTCTAGCATTAGGGCCGGATGGTTTGATCTACATGTCATTTGGCAGTCATACGATTCCGACGTTCTCCTACGCGAAAACCAGTCCATTGCGGGAATACTACGAAGGCGATCTCAATCTTCCGCGAATGGGCAGTCCCTACGAGAACGATATCAAGGCGGAAGCGCCAGGCGGCGGTATCCTGCGTTGTGACACCGAGGGTCGACGGATTGAATTGGTGGCCGGTGGACTGCATTACGGTCGGGATCTCGCCTTCAACCCGGAGGGGGAACTGTTCGTACATGACGCGGACCGCGAAACGCAGTTACAATCCCCTTGGGATCGTCCCACGCGGCTGCTACATGTGTTGCCGGGAAGCGAATTCGGTTGGCGGGGAGGCTGGGCAAAGTGGCCCAGCAATTGGCTCGACTCGTTACCCCCCAATCTGGATACCGGCAATGGCATTCCCTCCGGCGCGGTATTCTACGACCATGTCCGTTATCCGGAACGGTACCGACAGGCGTTCTTCACGTGCGATTGGTCGGAAGGCCGGATCCTGGCGATCCGGCCGCAGCGTAGCAACGGCG